>JAYVXJ010000704.1:0-4110 GCA_043785285.1 Chitinophagaceae bacterium | reverse complement strand
TACCCAATTTGCTTCAAACTGGCGCCGGTTCCCCTACCGGTATTCTGATATATGAAGGAGACCTCTTACCGGAAAGATTCCGAAATCAGATTATTCATGCTGATGCCGGTCCTAATATTGTTCGGTCTTATGCTGCTTCTCCCGATGGTGCAGGTTATAAGGCTGTCATTAATAATATTGTGGAGGGAACGGGCGACAATTGGTTCCGTCCTTCAGACGTATGTGTTGCTCCGGATGGGTCCTTGTTTATTGCTGACTGGTATGATCCGGGTGTAGGCGGTCATCAGGTAAGGGATCTGGAACGCGGGCGGGTTTTCCGGGTAACGACGAAAGACCATAAAAATTACCTGATCCCTGCCCTCGATCTCAGCACTCCTGAAAGCGCTGCAAAAGCATTGCAAAATCCCAATTTGTCCGCCCGATATCTGGCCTGGGAAAAATTACATAGATGGGGTGATCAGGCCGTTCCGGCTCTTAAAAATATGTATCATTCCGGCAACGCACGTTTCCGTGCAAGAGCCTTGTGGGTTCTAAGTAAAATTCCGGGGAAGGGACTTCAATATGCGCAGGATGCATTAAAGGATACAGATCAAAATATCCGCATCACCGGGCTTCGCGCAGCCTGTGAGCTGCATGGAGATACCGTTGCGCTGGTTAAAACCTTATTGAACGATCCTTCTATGGCTGTAAAAAGAGAAGCGGTCATCTCTCTTCGTCATTGCAGGTCGCAGCAGGTCCCTGAGCTATGGGCCGGGTTTGCTGCACAATACGACGGGAAGGATCGCTGGTATCTGGAGGCTTTAGGTATCGGGGCCGACGGTCAATGGGATGCTGATTTTGCAGCATGGCTAAAATTGGAAAATAATAACTGGAATACAGTTGCAGGAAGGGATATCGTGTGGCGCTCCCGCGCTGCCGCTGCCCTGCCTTTACTTGCAGTGATCATTGCAGACCCGGCAAGCAAACCTGAACAGCATCTCAAATTCTTCCGCGCGTTTGATTTTCATGCTGAACCCGCTAAACAAAAAGTGCTGCTCTCTTTGTTGGATGGTCATCATCCCCAGCAAAACGCCATTGATGAATATGTGCTGTTGCTGATAGATGCCGCTAAAACCCTGGTAACGCCCAAACTAAAAAAAATGATTGATAGCGGGCTTTCGCAGGCAAAAGGTTCACCTGAATATGTAGACATCGTGCGTCGTTTTCATCTCTGGGACAAAGGGCCTGAACTGATGGCCCTGGTTGTGAATACAAAGGATCGGGATATGCAGGCGGATGCCTTAAGGCTATTGTTGTATACCGGTGGTGAAAAATTAATATATCCGGTTTTACAGCAAAAAGTTGAAGCATCCCGGAATCTGATCAAAACATTGGGTGATCTTGAAGATAAAAAAACCAAAACCATTTTGCAGACCATCATGCTTGATAAACAATACAGCATTGATTGGAGAAGGGATGCCCTTCTGGCAATGGGAAAAGACTGGACGGGTGAAGATAGGCTGCTTGCCTTGCAAAAAAATAAAAAATTACCGGTCGATTTACAGGATACTGCGGGCACTATTTTAATGAATTCCAACAGGGAGACGATGCGCCGGTCTGCATCTCAATATTTTAAAGCGACTTCCCCTGTTAAGGCCAATTCCATCGAGCCCATTGAAACTCTTGTCCGATTAAAAGGAGACGAGCAATCCGGGAAAGTGATATTTACTTCCTATTGCACCAGTTGCCATCAGGCAAATTACGCGGGTATCAATTTCGGACCCAATCTTTCTGAAATAGGTTCCAAATTATCCAAAGATGCTTTATATGCAGCTATCCTTCAACCCAGTGCGGGTATCAGCTTTGGTTTTGAAGGATATATTTTCAAACTGAAGAACGGTGTTCAACTATTGGGATATGTTGCCAGCGAGACCGCTGACGAAGTGTCAATTAAATTGATCGGAGGCATTACGGAAAAACATAAGAAAGCGGAGATTGCAGAAAAAAAACCTTATGGACGTTCTTTGATGACGGAAGGCTTGCCGGAAGCCATGGGGCAACAGAAATTTGTAGATCTCGTAGAATATCTCAGTACATTGAAGAAGAAAAATTGAAAATCGCGCATGAACTCCGGACCACTAATTTCTGAAGCATGAATAAAAAGGTAGCGCTTTATATTTTGCTTTTTTTAGCAGGTCTTTTTAATCACGTTATTTCTTCTTACGCGGCAATAAGCATTACGGCTGCAAGCTGTGAGAATAAAATCAATCCCCTGGGTGTGGAATTGGATAATCTTCGCTTTAGCTGGCAGCTTTTTTCAAAAGAATCAGGAGCGTCGCAGAAAGCTTACCAGCTTGTTTGTGCTTCTTCAAAGGAAAATATTCAATCGGGGAGATACGATATATGGAATTCAGGTATTGTGCAAAGTGATCGTAGCATTCTTGTGGTTTATCAGGGAAAAAAGTTACATCCGGGCACAGTTTACTACTGGCGCGTTCGTGTATGGGATCAACATAATGCCTCATCTGCATGGAGCGAAGTGAATCATTTTACAACAGGGTTATTCAGTTTCAAAGACTGGCGTGGTGCCCGATGGGTCGGCTATGAGAACATGCCCGATTCCATGAGCGTGGTGCCTGGGGTTCATTATCCGAATGCATACAAGCTGGGAGATAAATGTATGCAAAGACCTGTTGTTCCTTTATTCAGGAAAACTTTCCGGCTCAATAAAAAGGTAGCACACGCTACCCTTTTTATCTGTGGCCTCGGTCAATATGAAATGAGCATCAACGGTACAAAAGTCGGCAACGGTTTTTTAACGCCAGGCTGGACCTATTATGATAAACGTTGCCTCTACAATACATATGATGTTACTAATCTTCTCAACAAAAACAACAATGTATTGGGTGTTATTGTCGGAAATGGTTTTTACAATATAAACCGGGAAAGATATTTTAAGCTGGTAGATGCATTTGGTTTTCCCAAATTGATATGTTGTCTGATGATCCGTTTTGTTGATGGTTATGAAGAGCATATCGTATCTGATCATAGCTGGAAAACGTCTCCTTCGCCCATCACTTTCTCAAGTATTTATGGTGGGGAAGATTATGATGCGCGGATGGAACAAACGGACTGGGATAAAACCGGGTTCAGTGACGAACACTGGAAGAAAGCTTTATTGGTTCAATCCCCGGGTGGTAAACTTTATCCGGAAATTGATTTCCCGCTTACCATCCGTGATTCATTCAATGTAAAAAATATTGCACAGCCGGTTCCGGGAATCTATGTGTATGATTTCGGACAAAATGCGTCAGGCATTGTTGCATTAAAAATAAAAGGGAAAAGAGGGCAGACCATTAAGCTCATCCCGGCAGAATTAATTAATGATCGAGGGCTTTCCAATCAAAGGGCTATCAGCGAAGGCATGAACAATCCATATTATCTTTCTTACACTTTAAAAGGGGATCAGGAAGAAACCTGGAGGCCCCGCTTTACCTATTATGGTTTTAGGTATGTGCAGGTGGAAGGGGCGGTTCCTGAAGGGGCAGATGTGGACGATTCGGTGCCCCGCATGATTGAATTGAAATCGTTGCATAATCATAATTCAGCACCTCCCAATGGATCTTTTGAATGTTCCAGTGAACTGTTCAATAAAATTTACACGCTTATTAACTGGGCTATCAAAAGCAATATGCAAAGTATTGTTACTGATTGCCCACACCGCGAAAAGCTAGGCTGGCTGGAACAGGATTATTTAATGGGAACTTCTGTCAACTACAATTATAACATCTATCATCTCTATAAAAAAATTATATATGATATGATGGATGCACAAAAAAAAGGGGGGCTTGTGCCCGATATCGCTCCGGAGTTTGTGACATTTGAAGGGGGATTCCGGGATTCTCCGGAATGGGGTAGTGCATCAGTTATACTGCCCTGGCTTGTTTACAGTTGGTATGGAGATGCGCAGATTATAAAAGAGGCTTATCCTATGATGCAGCAGTATGTGCAATATCTTAAACGGAAATCGGTTCATTGTATAGTAGACTACGGATTGGGTGATTGGTATGATTATGGTCCTGGCCCTCCGGGTGAGGCTCAGCTAACCCCAAAAGCATTAACAGCCACTGC
>JAYVXJ010000703.1:0-12992 GCA_043785285.1 Chitinophagaceae bacterium | reverse complement strand
GTGATTGGAATATACAGGAAGGCGATTATACAAAGAAATTGCTCGGACTGTGGATAAAATCAAATACTGTTCCGGATACCCGGGTGTTTATAGCTGGTTTTGCTGCTATTGCACAAGCCTATTCAGAAAGACGATCCCCAAGCATTTATTTTAATGTAACACAAACGCAACTGGCTAAGAAAATATTCTTTAAAGAGATGAATCTAAATAAGCCTGAAATGATTTGTGTACCTGCTTTTCCAGGTTATTACGTAAATGTGGATCCGGATATCCGAAGTTTTATTAACCAAATGACCGGACTGCAATATGATCTCAAAAGAAATATGTATGGATATAGCATTTATCTAAAAAAGAATAGTCCAAAATAAACGTATTATGAATTCATCAACCGGATACAATGAATAAGGTTCTCTTTTCTCATTCCTATTTTTTAAGACTGGACCAAAAACAATGGCTCACGGGTCATCCATATCCGCCCCTCGGTATGCTATATGCTGCAGCTTTTATAAGAGAAGCTGGAAATGAGGTATCCTTATTTGATACCATGTTTTCTTATAGTCCAGCTGAAGTAATCTCTGCCCTGGATAAATTCAAACCCGATTTTTTTGTGCTCTATGATGATGGATTCAATTATCTAACCAAAATGTGCCTGACCAATATGCGGGAAGCTGCATTTCATATGGCCAAATTAGCAAAGGATCGGAACTGCACCGTAATAGTATCCAGTTCTGATTCAACTGATCACTACAGGCAATACCTCGATGAAGGAGCCGATTTTATTTTACTGGGAGAAGCAGAAGTAACGCTTCTTGAAATAATAAAAGCTATTCAACTCCGAAAAACCGACTTTACCCAAATCAAAAGTCTGGCATTTAAACAGCAGGATATGTATATTACTACTTCACGGCGCCGGGTAATTAAGGAATTGGATGCTTTGCCTATGCCGGCATGGGACCTGATTGACATCAGCCCTTACCGTGCTACCTGGATGAACCATACAGGGTATTTTTCTTTGAACATGGCTACTACCAGGGGATGCCCCTTTAAATGTAACTGGTGTGCAAAGCCTATTTACGGAAACCGGTACAATGCAAGGTCTCCGAAGCATGTAGTGGAAGAATTAAAATGGCTGAACGTTCACCATCCCTTCGATCATATCTGGTTCTGTGACGATATATTCGGTTTAAAACCAGGATGGGTTAATGAATTCGCTGATCTGATAGAATCGGAGAATCTAAAATTCAAATTTAAAATACAGGCACGAGCGGATCTGCTTTTGCAGGAAAATAATGTCAGCGCCCTGGCCCGTGCAGGTTGTGACAATATCTGGATGGGCGCGGAAAGTGGATCCCAGAAAATACTCGATGCCATGGACAAAGGCATTACCGTACAGCAGATACAGGATGCCACAAAAATGATAAGAAGGCATGGCATGAAACCTTCTTTCTTTATTCAATTTGGCTATCTGGGAGAAACCAAGGAAGATATCGAAATGACCATCAATATGATCAATCAACTACTGCCTTATGAAATAGGAGTGTCGGTTTCCTATCCGCTGCCTGGTACCGTTTTTTATGAAAAAGTAAAGAACGAAATGCTGCAAAAATCCAACTGGGCTGACTCAGATGAAATGGCCCTGATGTTCCGTAATACCTTTGAACCAGCATTTTATAAACAATTACATCGCTTTGTACATAAAAGTTATCGAAAACATATCGCCTTTGATAATTTCCGGGTATTGCTCACGCATCCGGCAAGCGGAAAATTTTCACATATAAAAAAGGCTTTATCCGGACTATATTATGTACCGGCTGCCTTTATAGAGAAGAAAAAATTAAACCAACTGGAAAAACACTGATCTATTCAAATACCCGAATATGAATATGAATGAACAGCTTGTTGCTGCCGCTTTTACAAAACAATCCCGAATCTTCGATGATTGTTTTGAAGGAAATACAATCATTCAATATAAACGAAAAAGAGTCAGATACGTTGTTCAGAAATACCTTCCTCCCAGCAGTACCATACTGGAACTCAACAGCGGTACCGGTGAAGACGCAATCTGGTTTGCAGAACATGGGCATCGCGTGCATGCAACAGATCTTTCAACAGGTATGCAGGAAGTGCTCAGGTATAAAGTAATAGTAAAAGGCTTACAAAATATAATCAGCACAGAATGCTGTTCATTCTCCGAATTACACAATTTAAAAAAGAAAGGTCCTTACGATTTGATTTTCTCCAATTTTGCCGGATTAAATTGTACCGCAGAATTAACCAGCGTACTGCACAGCTTTGAAGGCTTATTAACTCCGGCGGGTCTGGTTATTCTGGTTATTATGCCTAAATTTTGTCTCTGGGAAACCGGGCTGCTGTTTAAAGGAAAGTTCAGCACAGCCTTCCGAAGATTCTTTAGTAAAAACGGTGTACCCGCCCGCGTTGAAAGAAAACTTTTCACCTGCTGGTATTACAACCCATCTTTTGTTAAAAAGACCTTAAGTAAAGAATTTCGATTACTAAGTATGGAAGGACTTTGCAGTCTTGTTCCGCCTTCCTATCTGGAACACTTTGCTGAAAACCATCCCGCAACATACCGGTTTCTTAAAAAAAAAGAAGACCGGTTAAAGAATAAATGGCCATGGAACTGTATAGGCGACTACTATATCATTGCTTTACAAAAGCATGCCTGATTTATACGAGGTTCTTATCCCATTTTGCTGCCATGTTGCTTAATTTATCATTGTATAAAACAAGTATCTCCTTTTGAAAATAAACCGGATTGGGTTTGGAGAAATGTTTACCGGTATGTAAACTCATTCTGGTACCTTTTACAGATCTTTTTTGTTGTTCCTCCTTTCTGTTCCATCGATAAGTGGTTACTTTCATCAAATAGTTATCCAGCCAATCCCCGAACCTGTTATTAAACAATGATTCCATGAATCGCTTTAATTTTGAATCCTTGCTTAACGTATCAGCATCGCTAATCTTTAGCCGGTAATTAGGGTAAAAAACGTTAGCCCAGTCATTTTTGTTAATAAATTTTTGAAGAACCCCGTCTCCACGAACCGGCAACAGGGTAATCAGTTCAATAGCTGTAAATATATTTTTCTCTTCTATTTCGAGGGCTTCCTCATCTATGTAATAATTCATGCAGTACCAGTGTTGCCGGCCAAAAAGAAAGCTTAGCTTCTTAAATAAATGCATCATCGTTCTGGCTATCCATAACCTGTTGGCCTTGGTAATAATAAAATAATCAATATCAGCATCCTCTCCGGCAAAATTCTTGGATAAGGAACCGGAAATGCCGATAGCCCGTACATAGGGAATCTGAAAAAGAAAACGGGAAATCCGCCTACCAATACGCAAAAGAGGTTGCGCTCTTCTATTTCCGGCAATTCTACGGACTGTTAGCGCATCATTATCCTGAATCGTATAAAAGTGCTGGCTTAGAAATATAATTTCGGCCTTCAGAAGTTGCTGTAAAGCTTCAGCAAGCTTCTCCATGCTGATCGGTTGATCAAGAAAAGAAAATATCTCTCCCATTGAAACCGGATAATCAAAGAGATCGAAATACGCCAACACCCTTATTATGCTATGCCTCAAATCTGTCGGCATGTACGTTTTATTCACTTATAAAACGATTTTTTTGATGCCTGAGTTGCGTCCGATACAAAAGCACTATAAATAGTTGTAATAGCAGACCATACAGGCAACCATCCCGTTTTGCCATGCGTTTTAAATATGTATTCTATTCCTACGCGAGTGGATCAAACCTATTCCCAAAAAGGTGTAAAGATGTATTTTAGAACAAACCATTTACCTTATTTATCTGATAATGCAGTAGCAATAAACCGATTCCTGAAAACCTGCATTGGCAAAATAAATGCATATCAACCGGATGCCTATTATGCAAATCTCTCTCCTAATGTAAAGATCATACGGGATACCTTCAAATTATGAAAATAGTTTTTATCACCAGGGCAACCTTACTTACAGTAATCGGAGGGGACACGATACAGGTTTTGCAAACGGCTAAGCATCTCATCAAACTGGGCATATCAGTAGATGTTAAACTCACGCACGAACAGATTATCTATTCAAACTATGATTTATTGCATTTTTTTAACCTAACCAGACCAGCCGATATCCTATTTCATATACAAAAAGCGAGAAAACCTTTTGTGATTTCAACAATATTAATTGATTACAGTAGCTATGACAACCATAATAGAAACGGAATTCCAGGAATGCTCATGCGCTATTTATCTGCAGATAACCTCGAATACGTAAAGACTATTGCCCGTTTTCTGAAAGGCCAAGATAAATTAATGACCCGGTCTTACCTATGGAAGGGGCAAAATAAATGCATCAAAGAAATACTTAACCTCGCGTCTATGCTTTTCTCAAACTCCCACATGGAGACAAAAAGAATCGCACAGCGGTATGACTTAAAGACTAGTTGTATATCTGTACCCAATGGAGTGGATCCAAAATTATTTTCATTTAAAGAAGATGTAAAAAAGGATAAACAGCTGGTATTATGCGTAGCCAGAATTGAAGGCATTAAAAATCAAATCAACTTAATAAAAGCACTGAACAATTCAAAGTACAACTTACTGATCATAGGTTCTCCGGCGCCCAACCAGCGATCCTATTACCAAGAATGCCGTAGGATTGCAGCATCTAATATCCGCTTTTTAGAATACACAGATCAGGACCGGCTGGTGCACTATTATCAACAGGCAAAAGTGCATGTATTGCCTAGCTGGTTTGAGGCCTGCGGACTTTCTTCATTGGAAGCGGCTGCCATGGGATGCAACATTGTGATAACGGCTAAAGGTTATACCCGTGAATACTATGAAGGCTATGCTCATTATTGCGACCCCGGATCGCCGGATTCCATTTTTAATGCGGTGAATGAGGCAGCACATGCAGCCTTTCCAAATAAACTCCGCGAGAAAGTTCTCTCCACTTACACCTGGCCGCAAGCAGCCATGCGTATCGCAAAAGCTTATCATCTTATACAACATACACATGAGTTTCCGCATCGGAATAATAGGGTCAAGGGGTATTCCCAATCACTACGGGGGTTTTGAGCGACTTGCTGAACAGCTCTCCCGAGGCCTCG
The DNA here is from genome assembly GCA_043785285.1 of Chitinophagaceae bacterium. GTDB lineage: Bacteria > Bacteroidota > Bacteroidia > Chitinophagales > Chitinophagaceae > Puia. The sequence goes on along the minus strand of JAYVXJ010000703.1, from coordinate 7,867 downwards.
TTGACAAAGGTCATGAGGTATTTGTTTATAATTCGCACAACCACGCCTACCAAAAAAATTTTTGGGAAGGCGTTCATATTATTCATTGCTATGATCCCGAATACCTGATCGGATGCAGTGGTCAGTTTATATATGACCTGAATTGCATTCTTGATGCTCGCACAAGAAATTTCGATGTAATCCTTATTCTGGGATATACCAGCAGTTCGGTCTGGAGCAGGCTTTTACCCCGAAGCAGCGTAATAATAAATAATATGGACGGACTGGAATGGCAACGCAGTAAATATTCAGAAAAAACAAGGAGGTTTTTACTTTATGCCGAAAGACTGGCCGTTCAATTCAGCGACTTCCATATTTCCGATTCACCCATCATTCAATCTTATTACCAAAATAAATATAATCTTACAACTGAATATATTGCATATGGTGCCAAATTATTTACCGATGAAGGAGATCAGGTATTAAATGAATATGGGGTAACCCCGAATAACTATTACTTGCTGATAGCCCGAATAGAACCGGAAAATAATCTGGAAATAATTCTGGACGGCTTCTCCATGTGTAATACGGATAAGCATTTTCTGGTTGTGGGAAATATCAAAAATAGATTTGGAAAATACCTGATTAATAAATTCGGCGGGAATAAATGCATCCATTTTACCGGAGCTATATATAATGATAAAATAACGCATAGTTTGCGCAGATATTCAAAGATCTATTTTCACGGACACAGCAGCGGTGGAACAAACCCCTCTCTGCTGGAAGCTATGGCGAGCAAGTGCTTAATCGTTGCGCATGATAATATATTCAATAAGGCTGTTTTGAAACAAGATGCCTTTTATTTTTCAACCGCTAAAAATATAAAATTCATGATAGAACAAAAATGCCCTGAACACATACGGGATCAGATGGTCAGCCGAAACCTCGAAAAAATAAGGACCAGTTATAATTGGGAAGAAATCATTGGGCAGTATGAAAGATTTATGCTTCAATGTCTTTATATCCATTCCAATGAAAGAAATATACTTAGTAAAGGATACTCCTGCGAATAAGATCAGCTATTTGCTTTTGCTGGTTTTTCTCCTGACATTACCATTCAATAGGTTTTACAGTGAGTTGGTACTGATCAGTCTTTTAGCACATACAATAATTCAACTTCCCGCACAAAAACGCATCCCTTTCCAGCCTTACCTGTTCCTTCCGGCTTTAGTATATGTGTTAACGGTTGCAGGATCTTTGTATTCAAATGATAAGGAGCAGGCCCTTATGGACTGCGAAAAGCAACTCGCCCTTGTTTTATTTCCACTGATATTCTATACCTCTCCGCTGGACTTTGAAAAATACAAACTCCGCCTGCTCAAAGCTTTCGGGATCATCTGCTCTCTTTTGATTTTGTATCTTTTTTATGAAGCACTACAAGTAATTCGTTACAACAAACTACCCATTTCAGCAATGCTGAGTCATTCATTAACCAATCATAATTTTTCGGCTCCCCTTGGCTTGCATGCTACTTATTTTTCGATGTTTATTTCCCTTTCTCTCCTGGTATTCATGTATTTATTTCTGTCTTCAAATAAAACGGGAGTGCGGATTCTGTATGCATCCGGCTGTATTATTTTATTTGCAGGGCTTCTACAGCTTGCGTCCAGATCGGTCTTTCTGGCTACACTACTAATTATAAACCTGGCAGTCCCCTTATTTCTTCTACAAAAGGAAATACGGAAAAAATATATTTTTCTTTCCCTCCTTTTGACCGCATTAATCATAGGATCTTTTACCACAACCAGTTCCTTTAAAAGCAGGTATCTGATCATGTTAAAACAGGATTTAACCATGGCAGGTGTTCCTCATAATATATCCGAACCCCGATTGAAGAGATGGTATTATATGGGGGGATTAATTCGTCAACATCCGTTAATTGGCTTTGGAAGCGGAACTGAGGTCAACCTGCTGAAGAAAAATTATTACGAACATCGTTTGTATAATTCATTCCTGCATGAATTGAATGCAGACAACCAATATATCAGTTTACTATTGAAAAACGGAATTGTCGGATTATTTACATATATAACTGTATTATTTCTTGGATTCAGGTATTCAATACGGACAAATGACTTCTTTTTCTTCAGCTTTTTAGTCATCATTTCTATTGTTTCACTCTCCGAAAACATTCTGGATGTAAATAAGGGGATTTTCTTTTTCAGCTTTTTTTTCTCCTTTTTTGTGAAAGGAGCAAAAAAAAATTACCCGAAAAGAAACGTTGCCCCTGTGGAATCATAAGATGATGATAACTAAAATGCTCTTTTATTTTGCATCTACCGGCTTTCCAAGGCTCACTGTACGGAAATAATTATAAGTTCCGTACCTTTTACAAATGTCATCAACACGTTCATCCTACTGAAATATCCCTGAAAATGAATTGCTGAAGGAATTAACATCCAGCCCGCAAGGGCTTACTCAGATGAGCGCAGAGGACGGGTTGCGAACGGATGGACCCAATACCTTAAAATCTGCCCTCCGGACGGATTCGCTGATTCTGTTTCTGCAATAGGTAAAAAGTCCCACCACCCTGATTCTGATCGTAGCCGCTATCCTGTCGTATTTCTTACATGAGCGAACAGACGCTTTAATTATTCTAAACATTATTTTAATCAGCGACTTCCTGGGTTTTTACCAGGAAAAAAGTGCTTCCAATACATTAAAAATTATTGGAAATGGTGCAGGTAAGCACCCTGGTATTAAGAGACGGTGTTGAAAAAAGCATCCCATTGGAACAAACGGTTTCGGGAGATATCGTTTTACTAAACGCAGGTAATACGGTACCTGGCGATTGCAGACTACTCGAATCAAAGGATCTATACTGCAATGAAGCTTCCCTGACCGGCGAAACTTTTCCTGCAGAAAAAAGATGCTGCATATTGTCATTATCCACTACACTTGCCGAACGGACTAACCTGCTGTTCATGGGAACGCATGTGATCAGCGGAACAGCGAAAGCTGTTATTGTTCATACCGGGATCCGAACGGAGTTCGGCGCCATATCCCAACGCCTCCGTCAATTACAGCCCGAAACGGAATTTGAAAAAGGAATCCGGCAGTTTGGCTACCTGCTGATGGAGGTGACCCTGATTCTGGTAGTAATCATTTTTTTCATCAATGTCCTTTTGTCCAAACCGGTATTGGATTCTCTTCTTTTTTCCCTGGCCAAATATCCGTTTCATTAAAAAGTTTATGATCGTTTTTGGTATCGTTAGCTCATTGTTTGATTATATTACTTTTGGATTATTGCTATTTTATCTGAAAGCAGGTCAGGATGAATTTCGCACCGGGTGGTTTGTTGAGTCTGTTGTTTCCGCAGCGTTAATCGTATTGGTTATCCGTAGTTCGCAACCCTTCTTTAAAAGTCGTCCGGGTAAATATTTGTTGCTCACTACAGGGTTGATCACGGTTATTACCCGGTTTTACCTTTTACACCCCTTACCGGAATCCTGGGGCTGGTTCCATTACCACTACGCTTTTATTTATGGCTTGGCCTATTGGTAATGGCATATGTGTTCACTGCAGAATTGGCTAAAAACATTTTCTACAAAAAAATCAGGAGTTTTTAATTTGAACGGAAAGCCAATTACTTAATGAATCGCAGGAATTTTATTCACAGCACCTGCCTTCCCCTGGGCTCGGTGATCATTAGTGATTATCTTTTAGCTTTTGCTGCTGTACCAAAGCAGCAGTTGAATGGCGTTACAGAAACATTTAACCGGGATTGAATTAGCATGAATTATAGCTACCGCTTTTCAGAAACAAAAGCGAAATTATTATTCCAACCGGCAAACTAAAGGCTAGATTGATGTCCGCCTTTACTTAAATGTAATCCTGTAAGCAACTGCGTTTTCCGTTGGATAATGAACAGCAGGGCTGATCCGGAGACCGTCCGCTTTTTGCTGCCAGATTACCTTTTCAGCACTTCCCAATAATTCGATCTTTTGGATTTCGGAATCAGCAGATTTTGACGCAAGCGAAGTCAGCAATAGCTGATCTTTAGGAACACTCAATGTGATCGCGTATACCGTATCGCTTTTTCTTGTATAGCGGATATCTTTTGCGGTAAAAGGTATCTTTTGGTCGGCAAAGGAACCACTGGCAGACTGAGTGGGTCCTTCTCCATATATCGTCCAGGGTCTTGTACCATAAATAGCTTCTCCGTTTACAGATAACCACTCACCTGTTTGCAGCAATACCTGAGTTTCCTCATCTGTAATCGTTCCATCCGCGCGGGGTCCGATATTTAAAAGCAGGTTACCGTTTTTACTTACGATATCAATCAAATTGGTAATTACATACTGTGCCGGTTTAAATGTATTGTCATTTATAAAGCCCCAGGATTTATTTCCAATGGCATCATCTGTTTGCCAGGGCAATTCCCTAATCCCATCCAGCTTACCCCTTTCCAGGTCCAGGACTGCTGCGTGGTCAGGATAAGCGATATTGTATTTGTAATTGATCACGACGCCTTTGTTCCACTCAATTCCTTTATTGTAGTAATAAGCTGCAAAGCTCTTCCGGTAAGGCTCCAGAGCAGGCTGGGCTATCCACCAGTCAAACCAGAACAGTTGCGGATGATATTTATTAACGAGTTCCGTGCAACGCAATAGCCAGTCGTTCATATATTCCGGCGACATCGTTTCGTCTTCTTCTCTCGCAGGGCCATAAAAGTCTGCATAGGCAGGATTCATTACATCAGAAACAAATTTTCTGCCGCCGTTGAAAAACCACCAATGCTCAATACGATGAGAAGATAGACCGAAAATCAACCCTTCCTTCCGTACAGCCTCCGCTAATTCACCGATAATATCGCGGCGCGGCCCCATGTTAAATGCGTTCCATTTCGAAAGTGCTGTTTGATACATTGCAAAACCATCATGATGCTCAGCTACAGGGACAACATATTTAGCACCCGCCTTCTTAAATAAAGAAACCCATTTAGCCGCATCAAATTGCTCTCCTTTAAACTTTGGAATGAAATCCTTATAGCCTATACTATCCTGCGATCCGTATTTTTCTATATGGTGCTTATATTCCGGAGTACCTTTGAGGTACATGTTCCGGGGATACCATTCACTTCCAAAAGCAGGCACAGAATAAACTCCCCAATGGATAAATATGCCAAACTTCGCGTCTCTGAACCACTCGGGAACCTCGTATTTGTTCAGGGATGGCCAGTTTGCCTGAAACAGTTGCTGCGCTGAAACCGAGGAGCACGTTATTAGAATAAAGAAAGTGAATTGTATAAAATACCGAACTGTTTTTTTCATTTTTATCAATTTAATGAAACGGATGATTATTAATACGCGATTTTAATAAAAAACAATTCCACTCCGCATTACGCCATTTCAACCATCGGCTTTAAAGCTCCGCTGGTTAGATCCAGCCAGCTTCTGAATTCATTATTTACTTCTTTAAAGGAAACGCGGTGAGTGATATAGGAACCCGGGTTTATCCTTCCATCCCGGATTGAGTTTATCACCTGTTCGAAATCTTTCCGGGTTGCATTTCTGCTACTCATAAGCATTGCTTCCCGTTTGTGAAATTCAGGATGACTAATGCAGATATTCCCCTTTTGCAGTCCAACGAGAATATACTTTCCACCATGCGCCAGATAATCTATCCCCTTGGTAATCGCCTTTTTATTGCCCGTTGCGTCAATGACAACAGTTGGCATATCGCCATTCGTAATCTCTTTTAATTCGCTGACCACCTCGTTGGTTCCGGCGCAGACAATATGATCTATTTTTAAAGTGTCTTTACAAAACTGAAGGCGACGCTCATTAAGATCCATGGCGATTACCCGCGCTCCGGCAATACGGGCGAATTCCATCGCACCCATTCCTATTGGACCAGCACCAACAACCAGCACAAATTCACCGGCAGATATCGCCGCCCTGCGAATTCCGTGGGCGCCGATCGCAAAGGGTTCTACCATCGCCAACTCGTCATAATTCAGGCCATCCCCGTGAACGAGTGCATAATCAGGTACCTGCAAATATTCCACCATACCTCCATCTATATGCACCCCGCAAACTTTCATGGAAGTACAGCAATTGGGCCTCCCTGTTCTACAGGCAATACAATGCCCGCAATTGAAATATGGAATAAGGGTAACCGCTTCTCCTGGAGTAAAACCACTTGTTTTGGATACCTCCAATAAATCTCCCGCCAGTTCATGGCCTAAAATCCGGGGATAATTAAAATAGGGCTGCGTGCCTTCATAAGCATGCAGGTCTGTTCCGCAAATCCCGATCCGTTTAATTTTGATGATTGCATGACCCGGTTTTAGTTCAGGCGCATCAGCTTCTTTATATTCAAATAATCCCGGCATTGTACAAACCAATGATTTCATATAAAGCCTTTATGCTTTCGGAGTTTTAAAGATGCACCTGAATGCTCAAAGAAAGCAGATTATATTACTATAACAGCCTTGTTTATTATCTGAGTACTCAACTATTTTAACATATTTAGGAAACTATTTCCTAATTTAATGAATATTTGAAGTCATGAAACCCCAATTACTGAAAGTTATAACAGGGCCTGATCACTCATTCAGTGTCCGGCAGGACACGGTTCCCTATATCAACAACCGTTGGCATTACCATCCGGAAGTGGAACTCATTTGTTTTCACCATGGCATGGGAACACAGTTTGTCGGGGATCACATTAAACGATTTGGACCCGGAGATATCGTGCTGGTCGGGGCTCATCTTCCTCACTACTGGAGATATGATGATTCTTTTTTTGTGGTTAAGAAAGAAGAAATCGTTTATTCTACCGTAATTCATTTTTGCGAACATTTCTGGGGCGAATCCTTCCTGAATCTTCCGGAAACCAAATCCATTAAAATGATTCTGGATAAGGCAAAACGGGGAATTATGGTCAATAAGGAAAATGGTGCCGCGATTCACAGCCTGATCGAAAAAATAAGGACTACAGATGGTCTTGAGAGAATCATCGCGCTCATGGAATGCATATCTTCCTTTGGAAACATTCCTAAACTTTCTCCGCTTTCATCCATTAGCTTTCAACCCGGATTTTCTGAAACGGAAGATGAACGGATACATGCCATTTACGACTATACCCTTTCCAATTTTAAGGAAAAAGTGTATCTGGATAAAGTAGCAAAAGTGGCCGGGCTGGTAAACAACTCCTTCTGCCGGTATTTTAAATCCCGCACGGGGAAAACATTCACCGAGTTTTTAACAGAGATCAGGGTGGGTTATGCCTGCAAGTATCTTATTGAAAATAAACTCAGCCTTAAACAACTTTGTTTTGAAAGTGGATTTAATAACTCCACTACATTCTATAAATGTTTTAAAGAGATAACCGGTAAAACACCCCAGGAATATCAAAAGGAGTACATGAAAGATAAATACAATTAACCGGGTGGTAATATGGACTCCCTCACCCATATAGCCCTTGGTGCCTGCATTGGTGAAGCTTTCTTTGAAAGAGGCTTTGGTAAAAAAGCCATGCTCTGGGGAGCTTTGGCACAGAGTATTCCTGATATTGATTTCATTTCCTCGTTCTGGTTAAATACAGCTGACGGCCTGCTGGCCCACCGTGGCTTTGCGCATTCCATACTATTTGCCCTGCTTGTTATCCCCGTTTTTGCATTAACGGCAGAAAAAATTCATCGGCCGCATAATATTGCATTCAGAAAATGGCTGTTATTTTTCGCTGCAGAAGTATTTCTTCACTTATTTATTGATGGATTTAATAATTATGGTATAGGCTGGTTTGAGCCTTTCAGTCATGTACGCTTCTCTTTTAATACCATTTATGTAGCTGATCCATTTTTCTCTGTTTGGGCAGGCAT
>JAYVXJ010000702.1:0-4118 GCA_043785285.1 Chitinophagaceae bacterium | reverse complement strand
TGCCGCCTCTTTCAGAGCCATTGTTGCACTGCTTACTTCGTAGCCTTCATATCTTTCTATAAGCGGCAGATATTCTTTCCTTGCTTTCCGCAACCAATAATAAAGTTTATTTTTTTTAGAAACTTTTCCCAACTGCCCAATCATGTTTATCGCTTGATCAAGGGCCTCTGTTTCAATGTAGCTCTTTCCGGTTATCCATTCATATTCCAGTAAGGCGGATAATGCAGGAATAATTCTTTGGAGTTCCATGGTTTCAAAAGCCCAGGTTTTTGCTTCAAGCAATAGGGGAAGGGCATCCGGGTCGCCTCTTCTTATCTTTATGGTTCCTACAACCGCGAGCGCGCCAATTTTAATAACAGGAAACAGGTGTTCGTTTTTTAGCAGATTGTCTGCATGGCTATACGCTTCCTTCCAATGGCCGGTTTCGAGGTTTAGCCTGGCTTTCCAGGATAACATATACAATTTTAGAGAATCAAGATCCCTTTCTTCGCAATAATCTATACCCTCGTCCAATGTTTTTTTTGCAAATGCATAATCTTTCATGGTAACCCCATTACTACCCAGGGCGGTATAGGCGCGGGCCACATGCTCGTGATAGGAATTTTTTAATGCGATTTCCAGGCTTTGCTGCAATAACACAATACCCTTTGGCATGGATGATGCAGTTGTCATTAGCGCGGACCCCACACTGTTCAGCGCATGAGCAAGGGTTTCCTCATCAACCAGTTCCTTTGCAAGCGCAATGGCTTTCTCTCCCCAGAATATACATTCGTCAGTTTGATCCGACAGCATTTTCAACTGGGACATATTGCTGTACGCCATTGCCTTTGCCTTTGATGAAGGTTGTTTGTCCAAAACTTCAATTGCCTGCCTGCCTAAACTTTCGGCTTGCTTCCGGTTGCCATCAAACCACCAGAGCCGGGATAAAAACCGCATACAATTACCAATCTTCTCTAAATCATTTTTCTTCTTGCAAAGATTCAGCGATTTCCCTATATAAATGATAGCTTCCTTATGCTGGTTTGTCAAATAACATTCATATGCATACGATTCGTAAAACTGAATTAATGTATCCTGATCATCCCCCTGATAATATTCTATTGCAGATAAATACAATCTGGATGCTTCTATATGAGCTCCAACGGATGCTGCATGCCTGGCAGCCAGGGGTGCATAGTGTGTGATAAGTTCATATTCATTTGCATTTTTTGCATGATGAACAATCTGTTCGATTTTCTGATGCTGTTCAAAACTTTCCCGGAACAGATCCAGGATTTTTTTATTAAGGGATACCCTTAACAGCGGGGACAGGGATGCTTCAATGGTTCTCCGATATAATTCATGTTTAAAGAACAGGAGTCCTTCTTTCAAAATAAGAATCTTTGAATCAAGGGACTGTTCTATGGCATCGGCATATAATGGTTCCATTTTTTCAAGATATTTGATCTCGAACCCGGTTGGAAGTACCGATAATATTTTCCATACCTGCTTTGTTTTTTCATCCTGCCGGTTATAAACAGATAATATGGAGTCTTTAATATTTTCAGGTATGCCCGGACTGTAACTGGCCAGTATTTCGTTTACATAAAATGGGTTGCCCCCAGAGATGCTGAAAACATCGTCACTGTTATACCCTTTTTCTCCAGCCATTTTTTCAACCGCCTGTCTGGATAATGGGAGTAGTTGCATACGGGTAAATGAATCCGGATTCAATTGACCCAGGACATTTCTTAAAGGATGACGGGAATGAATTTCGTCATCCCGGTAAGTCAGCATAAAAAGACATCGCAGCTGTGTAATTCGCCTTGACAGGAATTTTATAAAATCCAACGTAGCTTCATCCGCCCAATGTATATCCTCAAATACAATCAGGCTTGCTTCTTTTTGATTATTTAACTCATGAAAAAAACGGGTAAAAAATGCGGCCCGGTCTGCAATATCCCCACTTTTTTCCGGAAGATCATTCCTGACCTGCAAGAGGATATCGTATAAGGGCGCGAGCGGACGAGGAGTAAACAAGGCGTCACAGGTTCCCTGGTATATATTACAGCTGGCTTTTAACTCTTTGCAAAAAGCTTTTACGAGCGAAGTTTTACCGATGCCGGCTTCTCCACTTACAAAGACGCAATGCCCTTCACCCGCTGCAATATTTTTAAATTCCGTTTGCAGCGAGGCTAAAAATCTTTCTCTTTCGATCAGCTCCATATTCCGGGTTTATAAAATAAAGAGATGGCCATTCTAAAATAGGGAAAACTCCCTATATCGGGTAACAGAATAGGGGCTTGTTTTGTAGAGGAATTCTATTTTATCCTTTTTAAATCAATTGATCATGAAAATTGCTTTTGTTTTGACAGCATTCGCAGCCATCAGCCTCATTTCCTCCCACGGGTGTGCCCAATCAAATACAGCTGATACAACGCAAGGTAAAGATTCCCAATTATCCGGTCATAAACCGGGATCAGGCAATCTTTATATCGACATCCATCACCTGGGGCCAGGTAAAGTGACAGCCGAAGCGGTTGCTGAAGCACATGCCAAAGATCTGGCTGTGCAGGAAAAATATGGAGTACACTTCCTTAAATATTGGGTAGATGAAGCCGGTGGGAGGGTTTATTGTCTTTCCTCTTCGTCCGACACGCAATCCATCCGGAAAACACATGCAGAAGCACATGGGCTCCTGCCGGATCAGATATACCAGGTAACAGACGGGACGGAGGCTTCGTTCACCGGTGAAAAAGATTTTTTCCTTGATGTGCATGAATTTGGCGCAGGAAAAGTCTCTGCCAAAGACGTGGCAGCAGCACATCAAAAAGATCTTGCGACCCAGCAAAAGTATGGCGTGAACTTTATTAATTACTGGGTAGATGAAAAGGAAGGTCTTGTTGTTTGTTTGTCGCAGGCACCGGATTCAGCAGCAGTCATTAAAACACATAAAGAAGCGCATGGACTGGTTCCGGTTTATGTAGTAAAGGTTAAGCAGGGTGAATAACCCTAAGCTGATTGTTGCTTTAAAAAATACAGCTGCAATAGTAGGTTGCGGACTAGGAAGAATGTGCCTTTTATTACTTCTTTGACTCAATAAATGCCCTTTATGCCCAATTAAGTTCAGGGGGGCGAAGAAAAAACACTTGATAAAGCCAAGCCGGTTTGCATCTTATACCTCCTTTTGATAATTGTAAATTTACAATTTATTCGCCAAAGCCAAGATTAAAATAAGTTATACCCTCAGCGTTTTGTGCACTGAATCTTACGATTTTCCTGATTTCTCCTTTTGGTCCATCGCTGTCAAATTAAAAATCAAGATAAGTGTCACTGGCCCGTTCTTTACCTCCAACAGGAATATAATATTTCAGCATTATTGACCATTCCCTGTATCGTTAAGCTGACTGTCTGGATTAAGGCTAGTGGCATTCTGGAAGATAAAAAAGTCATCCCCCCGACTAAATAATTTTTGCTCTCCTCTTCGTATTTATTTTAGTAGCTGCCGGCCTGAGTTGTACAGCATGGTTAACGCCTGCTCCTGTTTCGTACTATACACTTTATCTTCTGTTTTACCAACCACCCAGGTTTTAACCATAGCGCTTGTAGAAAAATTAGCCATTGCACCCTCCTCAATTACACAAATCGGGAATCAGGCTTTCAGACTTTTCATTCCATTTTAAAATTTATAATCTCAGACTGAGTGAATAAAAAAACAGCCCTGGAAAAGGCTGTTTTGTAAATACGTTTATAAAAGGGAGATTAAAGAAAAGAAAAAAAGCCGGCGCTTCATAGCGAATATTGGAAATAACTTTGTCTAACCCTTCTCTGTTTATTCATGAGATACGTCGACTTTTAATTTGCGGTTTTTCAATGGATCTGGATACTGGTTTCTTAGGAATTGGATTGGATTCAAATTTTCTAACGGATATTAAATTTATGGTTTTCAGGATTCGGTTTTTCAATGGATAGCTGGATTCTTCATTTAGTAACCGCAGGGAAAGATGGCGTAACCGTTTTGTAAAATTTTTTTAACCATTTGTATAATATATTGATAACCAGCTTAACTGCTATGATTTGAGCAAGAGCCTTCACTGGGAAAGTTACCCGCAGCGAGAATAGTCAGGGCACAGTTATTG
>JAYVXJ010000701.1:0-4119 GCA_043785285.1 Chitinophagaceae bacterium | reverse complement strand
CCCAGGCAAGTATTGAAGGACTCACCGACGAGCTTCAGAAAAACGGAAAATTCAACGAAGTAAAAGCGCTTCGTCCAGCCGGACTTAAAACCGTTGGTTTAGACGTATTCCCTTCTTCTCTTTCCTGGGACGAAGTAGAAAAAATTTGCAGGGATAACAATATGGATGCCCTATTTGCCCTGGAAGTTTTCGATACCGATTCTAAATTAAGCTATTCAGCCAATCCGGTTAACATGAATATACCTGTGGTAGGAAATGTTCCGGGTATAGAACATCAGGTAAATATGTTAACGGTAGTAAAAACCGGATGGAGAATATATGATCCGTCCAGTAAAAATATTTTGGATGAATATGCGCTTTCAAAACAATTATACTTTTCGGGAAGAGGAATCAATCCGGTAGTTGCCGCTGCTGCTATTATGGATAGAAATGAAGCTGTAAAAGAAGTTGCCAATAAAGTGGGACAGGCGTATGCACTTAGGATCATCCCCTTCTGGCTGAGGGTATCCAGGGATTATTATGTTAGAGGAACCGATAATTTCACGATAGCTAAAAGGAAGGCTCAGACAGGAAACTGGGATGATGCCGCTAAACTCTGGCAACAGGAAACCAACAACAGTAACAAAAAAGTTGCCGGAAGAGCATGTTATAATATGGCCATCATCAATGAGATCAATGGAGACATAGATGGAGCCATCAGGTGGGCTCAGCGGTCTTACGAAAACTATAATAACCGGCTGGCATTACAATACGTAAATACACTGAAAAACCGGCAGATCAAAAATGCGATAGTACAAAATCAGAATGCGGAATAAGTTGATTTGAAGCCAGCATGTATCTACAATCTATAATCCTCCGCCCATTTCCACCATCCTTCCCTTCGGCGGCCAAAGCATTTTCTCCTATTGCATTTGTTTTGCTGAAGGCGCCTGCCTGCGGACCATCCTGATAAACCGGATTACCAGTAAAAAAGAAGCCATGGTTAAGCCGGCAATAAATCCAAGCCATATTCCAGGAGAACGCATTCCAAAATGAAAAGCCAGAATATAACCAACCGGAAGTCCGATTGCCCAATAGGCAATCGAAACGAACAGGGTGGGAATTTTTACATCCTTTATTCCCCGCAAGAGCCCTGCCCCGATGGCCTGCGTGCTATCTGATATCTGAAAGACAGCAGCAAATAATAAAAGTATGGACGCTAAATGAACGACCTCCGGATCCTTGTTAAAGAGGCCGGGTAATTGCCACCGGAATAAAATGAAACAAAGCGCACAAAAGCTGCCATAAATGAGTGCGGTGATCAGGGTGCTCCTGCCGATCACCCGGATTCTGTTCCAATCCGATCGTCCAAATGCATTACTCACCCGGATGGAGCCCGCCTGCGAAAGACCCATGGACACCATAAAAGTAAATGCAGCACAGCTCAGGGCAATCTGATGAGCGGCCTGGGCTACAGCACTGATGGTGCCGATAATAATTCCTGAAACGGCAAATGCACTTACTTCTACACCTAGCTGTAAACTACTGGGTATGCCGATATAAAGCAGTTCCCGCATGGTCTTGATTTTAAATTTCCACTGCCTTCTGCTGACGGCCATATATTTCCAGAAAGTGCCATGTTTAAGGATGACCATGCCCAGTACGAGAAAGATAAGTGTTCGGGTGATCAGCGTTGCCCATCCTGCGCCAGCCAGTTCGAGCCGGGGAAATCCCCAGTTTCCATAAATGAATAACCAGTTCAGAAAAGCATTCACCGGCAGGGCTCCCAGAGAAAGAATCATAGCGGTTCGTGTATATTCCAACCCGTCTGTAAACTGTTTCAGGGTCATGAATAACAACATCGGAATAATGGAGATGCCCACCAGCAACATAAAGGGATATGCCAGTCGGGCGACTTCCGGATCCTGGCCCAGATGAAATAAAATACGGCGGCCTGAAATCAGCCCCAGAGAAATAATAATCGCAAAAACAGAGCAAAGAATGAACCCATTGAACAGGTAATGAGATACCCGTTGGGCATCCCGGCGTCCATTCGCCATGGAAACCATCTGGGAAACAGAGATGGTCATGCCAATGCCAATTACAAAAGGAATATTTACAGCATTCATGACCAGGGCCGCTGCGGCCAGGTGTTTATAACTGATTGCACCTACCATGGCTGTATCAATTAGGTGCAGGGACATCTGCGCCAGTTCGCCAACGATGATCGGCAACGCCAGCCGAATCGTTTTATATGTTTCCGTATCCCCCCAGCGGGTCATAATAGGTAGTATAAAAAATCTACAAATGTAATTTAAGTTGATCAGGAAATTTCGCTGGTCTTTATGATCTGAATAAGTTGTTTGGAAGAAAGTTTGATCTGATTATAATGAGCATCAGGTGAGTTTAAATGCATTAATCTTCACCTGAAATCACTTTATCCAGTATCTTGTAAAAAAATTTAATAAGATGGCAGTAATCCGGTGGGGAATTCTTGGATGCGGACGAATCGCAAGGAAATTTGCATCCGATCTTCAATATGTGGAAGGGGCTAAGCTGATCGCAGTAGGCTCACGGCAACAGGCAACTGCAGATGCATTTGCCGCAGAGTTTCCGGCTGCTTACCGTCACGATAGTTATGAAGCTTTAGCGGAGAATCCGGAAGTAGATGTGATCTATATTGCTTCCCCACATGCGCTGCACCATGAACATACCCTGATGTGTCTGGAAAGAAAAAAAGCGGTGCTTTGCGAAAAAGCGCTGGCTCTAAATTCAAAGCAGGTAAACGAAATGATAGATAAGGCACGGAAGGAAAAAATTTTTTTGATGGAAGCCCTGTGGACGAAATTTCTTCCCCATTATCAGAAGGTGCAGGAACTGGTTGCAGCGGGGGAGCTGGGAGATATCCGAAGCATGCTGGTGAATTTCGGATTTATTCCGCAGCCACCTGTTCCCGAACGACTACTTGATCCGGCCCTGGGGGGTGGTACTATGCTGGATATCGGAATATATAATGTATTTATTACGCTTTCCATTTTGGGAAGACCGGATGAAATTGAAGCCACGATGGATCCTGCTTTAACCGGAATTGATAAACAGTGTGCCGTACTTTTTAAATACAAAAATGGCGCGCTGGCCCAATTATTTTCCAGCTTTTCTTCCAACCTTGCCACAGAAGCCGATATCAACGGAAGCAAAAGCCGTATCCGGTTAGCTCATCGCTTTTACGAACCCAGCACAACGATAGAATTTTATCCGGGTAAAGCAGATAAGAAACAATTGTTGCCTTTTACTAAAGAACCGGGAACCGGCTATCAATATGAAGCTCGTCATGTAAGCGAATGCCTTCAAAAAGGCTTAACGGAAAGTCCGGTAATGACGTTCGCTGATAGTCTGCTCCTGATGGAAACCCTCGACCGCGTCCGCAAAGCTGCAGGTATCCGGTATTCGGTTGACCTTTGAAAGAACGCTAAAAACGACCGGCCACCGTTTTGAGGCTTTTCCAAAACTTTAATATCTTTAGCCACATCCAACCCATTGGAAATGTAAAATGGAAATCCGATTTGGAAATATCCTGCAGAAAATGCCTGGATCATCAGTTCCCCCGTCGTTGGTGCTGATGTGCTGTATGTGGGTACATCAGATACTTATTTATTATTGGCCATCGATAAAAAAGCCGGCAAGGAGAAATTTCATTTTAAAACAAATGGTTATGTATCTGGCACGCCAGCTATTGCGGGCAGTAGTTTAATCAATCCTAATCAGGCGAAGTATATAATTCTATTAAAATGTTTTGTAACCTTTCCACCCCTCCATAATCTAATCCTTACCCAGCATTTAAAAATCAGTATAAAGCGTAAATCATGGCATCCCTTAACCAGTTGCAAAAGACCCTGCACATTACCTATGCCGTTCTGCCTATTGTTGCCGGCCTCGACAAATTCACCAATCTGCTGACCCATTGGTCAGACTATCTAGGCAGCAATATAAAAGCCATTTTACCCATGGATCCCATGGTTTTCATGAAAGTGGCCGGGATAATAGAAATTGTGGCCGGGATTCTCGTCATTCTTAAACCGCTTTTCGGCGCTTACTTAGTGATGGTCTGGCTAATCTGCATTGCCCTGGTACTGATCATAG
>JAYVXJ010000700.1:0-4120 GCA_043785285.1 Chitinophagaceae bacterium | reverse complement strand
CGAATAGAGCCACGCATACCGTCATCAATTTGGGCCGTAGGCGTTTTGCCGCACCTGCTATAACATATTCCCGCAAATCAGCTTTTGTTATGGTTTCCTTTGAATTGCCTTTTGCGTCCACTAACTGCTGCATGGAATCATTTAGATAAATGACCATCACAATACCCGTTTCCACCGCCAATCCAAACAAAGCAATAAACCCAACGGCAACTGCTACGGATAAATTCACTCCCCAGAAGTAAATCATATATGCACCACCAATCAGGGCAAAAGGAATCGTTACCAGACTTAATAAAGCTTCCCTTGCGGAATGAAAAGCAAAATACATGGAGGCAAAAATGATCAACAATACAATGGGTAAAATAATTTTCATGGTTCTTTCACTACTGATTAAATTTTCGTACTGGCCGCTCCACTCGAGATAATATCCCTTCGGCAATTTGGTTAACATGCTGTTCAATCTGTCCTGGGCATCCTTTACCGTACTCCCCAAGTCCCGGTCCCGGACATTAAATAGAACCGTACCCCGGAGAATTGCATTTTCAGAATTGATCATGGGAGGGCCTTCTGTGATCTGAACATCAGCCACCGCCTGTAATGGAATAGGGCCGAACTGTGCGGTTTGGACCTGCAGACTTTTGAGCGCTTCCAAATTATCCCGATAATCCTGGGCATAGCGTGCATTTACAGAAAAGCGTTGCCTTCCTTCAATCGTAGTGGTAAGCTTCATACCTCCGAGTGCACTTTGAACAACGACGTTCACATCATCCACGCTTAAACCATAACGACTTATTTCGTTGCGTTTGATTTTAACATCAATATATTTTCCACCTGTGATGGGCTCTACGTATAAATCTTTTACGCCATTAATACCCTGCAATTCATTTTTTATTTTTTGTGCGAATGCATAAATGGTATCCAGATTTTGTCCATATACTTTTACACCCACATCTGTTCTGATGCCGGTTGAAAGCATGTTCATTCGATTGATGATCGGTTGCGTCCATCCATTGGTAACCCCTGGTATTTGCAGCTTGCTGTTCAGTTCATTGAGGATATCTTCTTTTGTTTTACCGACCCTCCATTCGGATTTTGGTTTTAGTAAAACAATGGTCTCAATCATGCTGATGGGTGAATTATCCGTAGCCGTATTGGCTCTTCCTGCTTTACCAAGTACATTCTTTACTTCAGGAACGGAAGCGATAATTTTATCCTGCACTTGAAGTATCCGCTTCACTTCTGAATTGGAGACATCCGGCATAGTTACTGGCATAAACAAAATAGAACCTTCGTCCAGAGGAGGCATAAATTCCCTTCCCAGGCTCATGATAAGCGGTATGCTTACCAGCAAAGCAATGATATTAATGCCAATGGTTGTTTTGCGCCATTTAACGCACCAGCATATGAGCGGCTCATATATTTTTTCCAATCCCCGGTTAACAGGATTTGATGCCTGATCCCGGAAACGTCCCCTCATAAAAAAAGAAATTAATACAGGTGCAAGAGTTACTACTAAAAAGGCATCTACCAGCAGAATGAATGTTTTCGTATAAGCCAGTGGATGAAACAGCTTTCCTTCCTGCCCGGTTAAAAGAAAAACCGGAAGGAAAGATGTTATAATGATGATAGTGGAAAAGAAAACGCCCCTCGATACCTGTTTGCAGGATCTTTCTATAATCGCTATCCGCTCCGCTTTGGGTATTCGATAATAACTATTTTTACTGTTCCAATGATTCTTTATTTTATTGAAATGCTGTTTCATTTTAAAAAATTAACCTCTTTTAGGAGCATTTTTTACCTGCCACTCAGCAAGATTCCTATAACTGTTTTCTGCCATGATAATTCCGTTGTCAACAATAACCCCAATGGCCAGTGCAATACCAGTTAGCGACATAATATTGGATGAAATACCGAAGGCATTTAATAATAGAAAACTGATGGCAATCGTAATGGGTATTTGAATGATGATGCTTAAAGCACTGCGCCAATGAAACAGGAAAAGGATTACGATAAGGGACACGGCGAGCATTTCTTCTCCCAGTTTTCCTTTGATGTTTTTTATGGCGGCTTCAATTAATTCGCTTCGGTCATAAGCAAATTTGAAATGCACCCCTTCGGGCAAACCTTTTTCCACATCCTTCATTTTTGCCTTTACAGCGTTAATTACCTTGTCCGCATTCTCCCCATAGCGCATTACTACGATCCCTCCAACAACTTCCCCTTCACCATTTTCATCAAAGATTCCAAGACGTTCATCACCCCCTAACTGAACGGTGGCAATATCTTTCACCCTTACCGGTATGCCGTTATTGGTTGTAATCCCAATGTTTTCAATATCTTCTTTGTTTTTAATATAGCCCAGACCACGGATGATATAAGCCATATTACTCATCTCGAATTTCCTTCCGCCCACGTCATTATTGTTGGACTTCACTTTGTTCATCACCTGCATTAAGGAAATAGTATAGAACTGTAGTTTTATCGGATCAATTACCAGTTGGTATTGCTTTTCAAAACCACCGAAAGAAGCTACTTCTGCAACACCCGGAACGGTTTGCAATGCGAACTTGATATACCAATCCTGCAAAGTTCTTTGTTCTCCGAGATCCAACTTTTTAGCGTCCAGGGTGTACCACAGCACGTGCCCTACACCTGTGCCATCGGGCCCTATTGAAGGCGTAACGCCAGCAGGTAAGAGCCGTTGCGCATAATTCAATCTTTCCAATACCCGGGTACGAGCCCAATACACGTCCACATCATCGTTGAAAATCACATATACGAAACTCATCCCGAACATAGAGGTGCCCCTGATGTTCTTTATATTTGGAATTCCCTGCAGGTTGGATACCAGGGGGAAGGTCACCTGATCTTCCATAATTTGCGGGCTTTGCCCTGTCCATTCTGTAAATACAATCACCTGGTTTTCGGAGAGATCCGGAATGGCATCAATCGGATTCTGCTTTACAGCGTATAGCCCCCACACCAGAAGGGCGGATGCGATCAGCACCACGGTAAATCTGTTTCGGAGCGATAATTCAATTAATTTTTGAATCATGAGTTGATCGTTGAATAGCTACCCGATTTATTTTTTAAAGCACTTACATTTTATCCTTTTTGTTACTGGCATTTTTTTTCTCAACCAGGTCCATACCACATTTTGCACATTTCCCAGGTTTATCGCTCACCACATCGGGATGCATGGGACAGATATAGGTTTTCTTTTCTACGAGGGCCATGCCACATTTGGGGCATTTACCCGGTTTGTTGCTGGTTATTTCCGGGTGCATAGGACAGGTATATGTTATTTGTGAAGTAGTATTTTTTTTGCCTGTTTTCTGCTGGGCAAAAATTGCAAGGGAGGTGATAAAGAGCGCAGCAGTTATGACGATTATCTTTTTCATATTTTTCGATATTTAAACTTGAATTATTGAATTAACCTTTTCTCTGGTAATGGCAGCAATCCGGAAGCCTGGTATATACTTCATCGGATGCCTTGAATTTTTCCGTGTCGTGCCCCACAGCAGCTACGATTCGTTCAATTTTATCGGGGCTGACCTTTATTTTATCATATTTAACCAACAGTGTTTTAGAATTAATATCCCAATCGGAAGACCAAACGCCCGGCAAATTTTTGATAGCGCTTTCAATCCGGTGTTTGCACATTTCACACACTCCATTTACTTTGAAAGTTCTGGTGGCTGTAAATGGGCCGTCCAGTTTGTAATTGTAATTCTGAGCATTTGCTACAGATGCAGTTATTAAAGCAAAAGCAATAACGTAAACTGCTTTAATCGCTTTCATACATTTAATTTTTAATACTTAACAATAATGAATAGATAAACCTATGCTTCAGAGAATTAAAAGCACTTTAGCCCAACGGGAAGCCGGGCGATACACAGTAGAACAATAAATCAAATACGGAAATTGCGGTTGAGAAGAAATATGGCTACTTTGCCAATGACTGGCGGTGCGTTAGTAGAAGGATGTTCCATTGCAAAAGAAGGAACACGAAAATCCGGAAGTGCCGGATGGTTAATCGCAGATGCCTGCGGGAAAAGTTTTAGAAGCTGCAATTCAGAGGAGACAATCTTTTGATCATCACCTGTTTTTACTTGCTTAT
>JAYVXJ010000699.1:0-4128 GCA_043785285.1 Chitinophagaceae bacterium | reverse complement strand
TGCGCCGCACCACATGAATCATAAGCATCATCGTCCGGCTCATCATCAACCTGTCCATCATCCAACGCATCCCTGATCAATTTTTAAAAACGAATAGGTAATAAAAAAAACCCTCCGCATTTATGGAGGGTTTTTTTAAAAAGTAAGTTCGGATCAGAACCTGAAAATCTATTTGGCAGTTACGGGTTTTGCTTTTACAGCCGTTGTAGAACTGGAGTCTGCAGCGCCCAGGGGTCTTTTGGGTGAAAGGTCCATGAGTATGGGTGCAGCCACAAAAATAGAAGAGTAAGTTCCGGTAATTACCCCGATCAGCATGGCAAAGGCAAAGCCCTTGGTTACCTCACCACCTACCAGGAACAGGATAAGGATAGTTAGGAATACCGTCAGCGAAGTCATAATGGTTCTGCTCAGGGTTTCATTCACCGCTTTGTTAATGATCTCACCTTTTGTTTTTCCCCTGAGTAAACGGCTATCTTCCCGGATTCTGTCGAATACAATTACGGTATCATTCATAGAGAATCCGATTACCGTTAGTATGGCCGCAATAAAATGCTGGTCTATTTCCAACGGAAAAGGAACGAAACGCGGAAGGAAAGAGAACACGGCAAGGGTTACCAAAACGTCATGCAGGAGCGAGAAAATAGTTCCCAACGAATATCTCCAGTCACGGAACCGGATGAAAATATAAATGAAAATCATCAGCAGGGCGAACACCGTTGCTTTTACCGCACCGGCTTTCAGATCATCTGAAATGGAGGCACCCACTTTTTTGGATTGCTGTATAAACTTATTGGTTGTGGTAAATTCTGAGGCGGTTGTTCCTGCAGGCAGGAATGATTTCAGGCCGGTAAACATTTTATTGATAACAATGGAATCCGCAGCCAGCCCTTCCTGTTCTACAAGATAATCGGTGGTGATTTCCAGTTGTTCATTGGAACCATATGTTTTTATCTCCGGATATTTTCCAAACCGGGCATTCAGGGAATCCCGGACAGCCTGGTCATGGATCGGCTTATTAAACTTTACAATATAGCTTCTGCCGCCCAAGAATTCCACGCCTTTCTTAAATCCATGAAAATAAGCGGATATACCAAGGATCAGCACAGCTACAGAAATTCCGTAAGTGACTTTCCGGTATTCAATGAATTTAAAGCTCGCATGTTGGAATATTTTCTTGGAGACACCGGTAAAATATTTAAAGTGGCGGTTTTTATTGGTGTAGAAATCCGTGACCAGCCTTGAAACCAGAATCCCGCAAAAAAGGGATAAAACGATACCCAGCATTTGGGTGGTAGCAAAACCCAGCACAGGACCCAATCCGAAATAAGCCAGGATGGCAGCTGTAAGGAATGTGGTTACATGGGCATCCAGTACCGGCGCAAGGGACCTTCGGTACCCATCATGCACCGCAATGGGGTAACTTTTGCCGCGCGTGAGTTCTTCTTTGATGCGCTCAAAAATGATCACATTCGTATCCACAGCCATACCGATGGTTAGTACCAGACCTGCGATTCCGGGTGCTGTGAGTGTGGCATGAAGGGCACTCAGAATTCCAATAGTAAAGAGCAGGTTTAAAATCAAGGCAATATTGGCCACCCATCCGGCGGTATTATAATACAGCAGCATCAGGGTAAAGATCACCAGGAAGGAAATGCCGAAAGCCAGTGCCCCGCCATGTACAGCCTCTTTCCCAAGTGTAGGCCCCACTACCTGTTCCTGTACAATCCGGGCAGGTGCATTTAGTTTTCCTGATTTCAAAATATTAGCCAGATCATGAGCTTCTTCCACGGTCTGCCCCGAACTTTTATTTCCCATGCTGATCTGGGAATTTCCACCCGTTATCTGTCCGTTTACGATCGGAGCTGAATAAACGATGTCATCCAAAACAATGGCTATAGGCAGGTTTACGTTTTCACCGGTCATTTTAGCCCATACATCGGCTCCATGTTTATACATGCTCATTTCCACCACTACGCCACCGCTTACGGGGTCGTAATCCTGGCGGGCATCGGAGATCACTTCCCCTTCGAGAGGAGCTTTATCACTGCCGGGAATGGTTTTAATGGCATAGAGTTCCAGGTTTGGAATTATTTTGCCGTTATCGTCCGTTTGTTGTTTTCCCCAAAGGAATTTCAGGTTGGAAGGAAACTTGTTGCGTACGATCGGATTGCTCAGAAAATTATTTATCAGGGACGTGTCTTTCCGCAGAGGCGTACCGATAGCTGCCGGATAACGCGTTTGACCCTTGGAATCCTGGTAAGGCTGTATAAAACGAATGATCCCCAGCGGATTTTGATTCAGGGCACTGTTGGTGGCCGTGCTATCCGTTGTTGAATCTGTTTTAGAAAGAGATGCAGAATCTTTGGTACCATTCAGGTATTTCTGAAGTGCTTTATCGGCATTCTGAAAGGAGTTGGAAAGTTCACTAATATTATACACTGCCCAGAACTGGAGGTTGGCTGTGGACTGCAGGTATTTTCTGATACGATCAGGATCTGTGGCTCCGGCAAGCTCAACAGTAATAATTCCTTTATTTTCATCGAGGTTGATACTGGGCTGGGCAACCCCGAATTTGTCAATACGATTTCTGAGTACCTGGTAGGTTTGCTTCATGCCATCTGAAGCCTGGTCGTGCAGATACCGGATCACTTCCGCGTCGGAAGATTCATACTTAAGTTTATTGCGGTTGGTATTGGCGAAAAGGGGAGCGAGCTTACCAGTAGGGTTTATTTCTTTATATGCCTGGGCAAACAGATCTATGAAATTAGTGCCACCGCTGGTTAATTTTTTTTGATCCGCCAGTTGAATGGTCTTCAGCAGGGTTGGATCCTTGGGATTATTGGCCAGTCCCTTAACAAGTCCTTCCAGTACAATATCCAGGGTAACATTAATGCCTCCCTGTAAGTCAAGACCCAGCAGGAGTTCATTCTCCTTGGATTTCTGGTAAGTAGTTCCCCACCAGGTGATTTTGGTATCTTTTGTGCTGTCCAGTAATTTTTGGGTGTGGGTACGGATTAGCTGATCCAGCGTATCCTTATAAAGTATCCGCGTATCCCTTTCGCCCGGGTATCTTTTTTCAGGGGCGGGATAATTATTCCTGATATACCGCTTGGCTTTTTGCTCCATAGCCGATTCGTGTTTATTCACAAACCAGGTAAAAGACAGTTGGTAAAGGGAAATGATAATCAGTAAGCCGGCAAACATGCTAACCAGGGCTCTCATCGGTTTTCAATTTTTTAAGAGCGGCAAAGATAGGTTTTACAACGGATAATTAAAATGTTAAGACGTTCTCCGGAAAACGCACGTTTTCCTACTTTCACACTATAAAATATGGATAAGCCAAAATTAAATCGCCTCATCGGGATGAAAATAAAGCCGCTCATCAATACGTATTCTGCATTTCGTTTTCAGAGACCTGCGTTGATGGATGATGGTTTTTGGTTTATGGTTAGGATGCATTTGGCTTGCTTTCGCTATCATTCTGTGGGATGCGTATTCGCTCTCTTCATCTTAATCTCCTGTAACAAATCTTCCGGATCCAATGAAAATAGGGCTTTTGTAACCATTACGCATACATCTCCCGGAAGTTCACCTATAGATGTTCTTTATAATGGAAGCTCGATTCTGGGAGGAAACACCGTTGCCTATAACCAGACAACGGGTATACCCGGTAGTCCATATGTTGAAGCAACTGCCGGCGTTCGCGAACTGAAGGTAACCGAAGGAACACAAACGGTTCTTCAGGGGAATACAGCTTTTCAACAAGGGCTTCATTATTCCTTGTTTGTTTATGATACCCTGAAAAACGATTCACTGAAAATGTTCATCCTCCAGGATAACCTGCAGATCCGGAAAGACACGTTTACTTATGTGCGGTTCATCAATTTTTCGCCAGGTTCTTATCTGAATGTAGTGCTGACCAGCAAGCGCGATACGGTGGCTACCGGTTTTCAGCAATATGCAGGAAATAAATTAAACCCTTCTTATTATTCTTTTCGAAACCTGCATATCGGGAGCTATGCTGCCCGCGCTTTCCGGGATACGGTTTATGCCAATTCCATTCCACTGGATTCTCTTCAGGTAGACAGTACGAAGATCTACACCATATTCCTGCAGGGATTTGTTGAT
>JAYVXJ010000698.1:0-4130 GCA_043785285.1 Chitinophagaceae bacterium | reverse complement strand
GTGGATACCGGTATATGAAAGCCCGCCGTCCGGAACTTTATAAAGACATTATCGGGCAACTCCATATATCCGAGCAAAAAGTGGTTTGGTTAAATTCCGGGAAGAAATAATGCCAATAGACCCATTTACATCCTCAATGGCTGTACCGATTTTATTTTTTAACTTGGTCGCCCACTACCAGTGCCCCTTATGTCGAATTTCATAACCATCAAAGATATCGCCAGGGAATTGAATATTTCTGTGGCGACCGTTTCGAGGGCGCTGAGAGATACTTATGATGTGAATAAGAAAACCAGAGACAGGGTGCTTGAGATGGCTCAAAAAATGCACTACAAGCCCAATATCAATGCGACGGGCCTGGCCAAAGGAAAAACATTTAATATCGGGGTGATGCTGCCCTTTATTACGAATTATTATTTTTCAACAGTTATTACCGGCGTTCAGGAAATAGCCTATAGCAATGGATACAACATTATCCTCTTCATTACGAATGATTCTCCGGAGAGAGAAGTTTCCATTACCCGGAATTTATCAGTCTCCAGTTTTGGAGGTTTCCTGGTATCCACCTGTTCCTCTACGGATGAACATTTCAACGACATCACGGAAAATGGGATCCCTATTGTTTTTTTTGACCGGGTTTCCAATACCATGAACACTTCCAAAGTGATGCAGGATGATTATAACGGAGCCTTTGAAGCCACGGAACATCTGATCAATCAGGGGTACCAAAAGATCGCACATCTTGCCGGACCAAAAGCTATTTCCATTACGGAAAAACGCCTGAAAGGTTATCTGGATGCGCTTGAGAAATACGGCATCGCTGTGCGACCCGAATTCATCATTTATTCTGGGTTTTCGCAGGAAAACGGCGAAGCCGACACGCTCCGGTTATTAGAGATGGAAGACGCTCCGGATGCCATTTTTGCTGTGAACGACCGGAAAGCGATAGGCGCCATGATTGCCCTTAAAAATAGAAAAATCTGTATAGGCAAAGAGGTAGGCGTTGTGGGTTTCACCAACGATCCGATGTCTTCCATCATATCCCCTTCACTCACCACCATGGCAGAGCCTGCACTTGATTTAGGCAGGATAAGCTGTGAATTATTGTTAAAACATATCAACAAAAAAAACTTCTCTCCGGAAGAAATCATTTTACCTAATACCCTTATCATCCGGGAATCAACGCAGCGTTAATCATAGAACACCTCCTGCATAAATTCAGAAAATGTTATCCGGAATAAATTATGGCAATCAATCCAACAGCTTAAATAGGCTTTCAATCATTTCACCTTCACTTACCACCATGGCAGAGCCTGCATTTGATTTTCCCTTTCCGGTAACGTTATCATTGATTTATACTGCTGCCTTCGATTATTCCCGGGATTAAACAATTACTTTTAAAATAAGTACCATTTTCACCACCCTTCCGCGGATAGATGCAGATGTTACCCTTGTTTTTTGAGCCGGATGTGCAGTTGCACAATGATGCCCGGACCGATGGAAATGTCGGAAAATTCATAAACGATTTTTATCAGTAAACCGAGCTTTTAATTCTGTGCATTCATAAAACAGTTGTATCATGAATAATAATCGCAGAGCGTTTTTAAAACTTACCAGCCTTCTCGGTACGGGTATTGCCGGAGGTGCGCTGAAGGGATTTGCTTCCGGAACACCGGTGGAAAATATTCATCCCGGTGCGGCGGCGAAACAGCCGGGACAGGTATTTAATATGTCAGGGTATGCCGCACCCAAGCTGGATGTAGTAAGAATAGGCTATGTAGGATTGGGAAACCGGGGAGGGGCGGCAGTGCCGCGCATGAATCATATTGACGGAATATCCATTAATGCCTTGTGCGATATCCGGCAGGAAAAAGCAGAAGCTGCAAAGGAAAGCCTGAAAGGATCTTCCCATAATCCGGTACTCTATTTTGGAAAAGAAGATGCATGGAAAAAACTCTGTGAGCGGGATGATATAGACCTGGTTTACATTGCCACGCCCTGGGATCTGCATGTGCCGATCGCTACTTATGCCATGAACCATGGTAAGCATGTTGCTGTGGAAGTAGGACCAGCTAAATCACTGGAAGAATGCTGGGAACTGGTGGAAGCATCTGAGCGGAATAAGCGCCATTGCGTTATCCTGGAAAACTGCTGTTATGATTTTTTTGAGCTGCTTACGCTGAATATGGCACGTCAGGGATTTTTCGGAGAGATTGTGCATGGGGCAGGTGCTTATCTGCACCCTATAGCTCCCAGCTTTTTTGATAAGAAGGCCCGGTATAATCTCTGGCGGCTCCGGGAAAATACACAGCGGAACGGAAACTTGTATCCGACACATGGTCTTGGCCCCGTTTGCCAGATCATGAATATCAACAGAGGCGATAAAATGAATTATCTCGTTTCTGTCAGCAGCAATGATTTCACACTAAGCGAATTGGCCAAAGCAGCTGCTGCAAAGGATAGGGATTTTTTGCCTTTTGTTGGCAGTCCTTTCAGAGGCAATATGAATACAACTACCATTCGTACAAATCAGGGAAAAACTATTCTGGTGCAGCACGACGTTAGTACTCCCCGCCCCTACTCCCGTATTCACCAGATCAGCGGCACAAAAGCTATCGCCGTAAAATACCCGGAACCGGCGCGGGTGGCTACCAGTCCTGAAGGCTGGGTTTCTGACACCGTGATGAAGCAGCTTGAACAGCAATATACTCTACCAATAGTAACCCGTCTGGGAGAAATGGCCAAACAGGTTGGAGGCCACGGAGGAATGGATTTTCTGATGGATTGGCGCCTGATCGATTGCCTCCGGAATGGGCTCCCGGTGGATCATGATGTATATGATACTGCCCTCTGGAGTTCCCTTGCTCCATTAAGTGAATGGTCTGTTGCTCATCGTTCCAATACGATTGACGTTCCGGATTTCACCCGCGGATCATGGAAGAACAACCATCCGGTTGACATGTCGATTGCACACGGAAACCTGACAACTGTTAAATAAAATTATTTTATCGTCATAAAGCCTGGAAAGGGCTTTATTAAATCTTTGTTGGATGAACGTTTTTATTAAAGAGAACCCGAAAGCATTGGGTGCGTCTGCAGGAAGAGAAGCAGCTGTTTTGATTATGAAAACCATAAAGGAAAGGGGAAGCGTCAATATTATTCTGGCTACAGGTACAAGCCAGTTTGAAACGCTGAATCAGTTAATTACCGAAAAGGAAATTGACTGGAGAAAGGTAACCATGTTTCACCTGGATGAATACATACATCTACCTGCCACACATCCGGCAAGCTTCCGGAAATATCTAAAAGAAAGGTTTCTGGAGAAAGTACCGCAGCTGAAAGCCGCTTATCTGATAAACGGTGAAACGGATGCAGAAGAAGAATGTAAACGTCTTGGAGAGCTGATAAAAAAATATCCCATCGATGTAGCTATGGTAGGAATCGGAGAGAATGGTCATCTGGCGTTTAACGATCCTCCGGCTGATTTTGATACAGATAAACCTTATCTGGTAGCCAATCTGGATGAACAATGCCGCATGCAGCAGATGAATGAAGGCTGGTTTACTTCTTTATCATCTGTTCCGGCACAAGCCATCAGTATGTCAGTAAAACAAATCATGTTGTCCAGACACATTATCTGTTCCGTACCCGATCTGCGGAAGGCCCCAGCGGTCAGGGACTGTCTTACAAACAAGGTAAGCAATCTTTACCCTGCGAGCATACTGAAAAATCATTTATCTTGTTTTTTCTTCCTGGATACCCAATCTGCATCGCTGCTTTCAGGAATACCTTTACCAAATTAAGTCTAACGTATTTTTGAAAAAGTTTTCATGACGAAAAAATCGGGTCCGGTAGATATTGCTTCTTTAAGCAAAAAAGACGTGACAGTTTCTTTGATCATTATCGGATCCTTGTTTTTTATTTTTGGATTTGTTTCCTGGATCAATGCCATCCTGATTCCCTACTTCAGGATAGCCTGTGAATTAAACCATTTTGAATCCTACCTCGTCACTTTTTCTTTTTATATTGCCTACCTGGTCATGTCGATTCCCTCTTCTTACCTGCTTAAAAAAATAGGGTTTAAAAAAGGCATCATGGCGGGATTCTGGCTTATGTCCTTAGGAGCCGCT
>JAYVXJ010000697.1:0-4141 GCA_043785285.1 Chitinophagaceae bacterium | reverse complement strand
GAAAAAAGATATTTACTCCGCGTAGAAAGAGAGAATTTGTCAAATATCATCGGCGAAAGAAGAAAAAAAGCGAATTCAATATTTGATAATAAGGAATGGCAAAAGACCTTCTTATTAGCAACAAATGAATTCTTGTTAAACTTTCTTGAATTAGCCTTCTCGGGTCACCGCTCTCCAAACAGTTTGGAAAAGATGATTGGAAGAAAGAGAAAATTTGTGGAATTTATGCGGACTCGCTTTAAATTAGAAGATATCCCCCTTCAAAAACTAGAATATAATTTCATAGAAGAGCTGGTTAAATATTTGATGGTGCAATATGAAACTTGCGAAAATACGGCCATGAAATATGCACAATGGGTAAAGGAAATCATGTACAGGGCAGTTTCAAAAGGCTGGATCCAGTCGAATATTTTTTCCATCTTTAAATGCACATATAAAGACCCGGATCATGATTGGTTAACCATGGAAGAATTGAACAAGTTACAGGAATATCACTTCGAAAAAGAGAAATTAAACGTCATCCGCGATATTTTTCTTTTCAGCAGCTTCACCGGACTATCTTACCAGGAAGTATTCACATTGAAGCCAAAGGACATTATAAATGGTCCGAACGGTAAGCATTGGCTATCTAAAAACCGCCAAAAGACAGGAGAAGATCAGTCCTTACCCATTTTGCCATTAGCCTTGCATATCCTGAATCAATATAAAAACAATCCGCAATGTTTAAGGAAGGGGCGCCTTTTGCCGGTTCCCACCAACCAGGAATATAATCGCTGCTTAAAAGAAATATGCCTGATAGCCGGCCTTCAAATTACACTTAGAACACACAAAACAAGGTACTTTTTCGCAAACGAAGTCACCTATAATAATGGTGTTCCACTTAAAACCGTGAGTAAAATGCTTGGACATAAAAGTGTAAAAACAACCGAAATTTATGTAAGGGCCAATAAACGAAATATTGGCGAATCTATGGACATGGTTGAAGAAAAACTATTTGATCAAAACGGTCTTTTAAAAAACAGAAACTCTCCCAGTGAAGAAAAGGAGTTAAACAATTCTAAAACTGAGCAGGATTCAAATCATTGGGCCAAAGTGGTTTTAATGAAAATAAATTAAACCAATCAGTGAAAATATTCACCTCACCAAATTTTGATCAAGCAGATAGATATGGATTAACCATTATTTCAGATAAGAAGCCGTACCTTAATCATAGTATTTGGCAGGCAGTAAATTAATGTAATTGCCCAAAACTGTGAGCTATGGAAAATGTGAAAAAGGATACTAAAAGGCAATTTTATGATCGGCCCCGAATTTACCTTGAGGAATTACTAACAAAAAATGACCTTGCTGATTTCAAGCTTCAATTATTGTTCGAAATCAAAAATTTATTAAAGGAGCAAAGCGGGCAACCATTCAAAAAATGGCTTAAATCAAGAGAGGTAAGAAACCTGCTGAATATCTCACCGGGCACTTTACAAAATCTCAGAGCCAGGGGAATTCTACCATATACAAGAATAGGTGGGGTAATATATTATGACTCAGATGAGATCAGACATATGTTAGAAGCAAAAAGGATTCCAGCCTTATAATAATTTTTGATCTCATTTCGCGTCTTGGAAAAAAACTATTGCACGGCGAGACCCGGGGTATTTAAAAGTTGATCAATTTCAGTTTCGATAAGGTCCGCAATGTCTAATTTAATTTGCCGGTAATTTTCCGAGATCATTTGAGCAGTTACCATCCTAACAATCGGAAGATCCTGGAATCTGGAATTCTCCTTTTCAAGCCCCAGATGGTCATTGAGAATCTCACAATGAAATGTCTTTAACTTTATTTTCTGGTCAGGATTATCAGCCACCATGCCCACAAACTCTCCTGAAGAAAGACCTGAAATTTTAGATTGGGGAATTGCAAAATCCATTTGACTTGACTTACTGAAGGAGGTGTCCGTCCGGCTAACGGACACACTTTCTTTAACCTGCGCAATTTTGCCAAACCGCTCGGTTAATAACTTTGCTGTCTCTCCCATCACCTGACCACTAATGACATTACCGGCAATATTCATGATAACAGCAGCTTGTTCCGTTCCATAATCCTTTTTCAACTGACTAAAGTCCTGCATTCCCAGGCAGGTTGCCACTTTGTTTGACCGGGCCGTCGCAATCAGACTATCAATATCATTAAAATAAATCGTCGGGAATTCGTCAAAAACCAAACTGCACTTTTGCTGATTCTTTTTGTTTACCATCTTTACCAGCCGGGTAACATATAGAGACAATACAGCCCCATAGGTTTGCTGTTTTTGTGGATTATTGGCAAGGCAAAGTATTTTGGGAGCCAAGGGATTATTTATATCCAGTGTAAAGTCATTAGCTGCCAGAATCCAATAAAGCTGAGGAGATGAAAGCCTGGCCATCCCTATCTTCGCGCTGGCGACCTGACCTTCCAGCTGTTCCATCGCATCGTTCTGATAAGCGGATATGAACGGATTAATTAATACTTCTATCTCCGGTTCCCTTTTCAAAACCGGAAACAATTTCTCATAATCTACCTGCATCAGCTCAATGACATGGGGCAGCGTACAAAATTTACCCCTTTTGTACTTCTTAAGAAACCAAATAATAGCGGTCACAAAATTAATGGGCGATTCAACAAAGAAATCACCCTGCTTTGTAATCCACTCCCTGTTAAGTCCCAGCATGATGGACCTGGATGCCTCCGTCGCATCCGTGATATCAATCATCGTTTCCGGTTCCAGCGGATTGCACCGGTGACTTTTAGAAAGATCATCAAAATTGATCAAATAGACTTTAGGGGAAACTATATATTTCTTTTCATTTTTAAGCAGGGTGTTGAAAGCAATTTTAGTCAAATCATCATATTTAAAATCATAAATCAGCATGGAAAATCCCTTTTCTATATGCTGTCTAATGACATGTTGGATGACAAAATAACTCTTACCGGATCCCGGTGAACCTATAACAAGTAGCCCCCGCATTGGATTAATAAAATTGATATAGCTACTGCGAAACTTGCCTTTGAGGTTGTACCGTGCTGGAAGGTTGATGGAGAATTCATTTTGCAATAGCCTTTCCTCCTGCGGAAAAGTTTCATTAAGTTCATTGAAGACATCTCCGCCTAATCTGATTTTAATCAATCTGGACAGCAAGGAACCACCGGAAAGAATAAAAAGATATCCCAATCCGGTTATTCCTATATAAATAATCGAAAGGGTTTCTTCGGGATATTTAAGATTTAATGAAATAATACTGAATAAATACAAAACCAGCCCTACTACCAGGATAAATAGGACAGGCTTAATCTTAATATTTTCGTCTTTTCTTCCCCGGGATCCATACAAGGAAATAATCAGTAATACCAAAGCCAAAAGCTTAGCATTATTTCCATTAAACAAACCCGTTGTCTGAATATTGAATAATAAGCGGTCCCCGATCCTGGTTGTAAGCCCCCAGATTCTAAACGCATCATAGCAGAAATAATAAAAATGCAAAAGCAGAATGATAACGCTTCCCAGCCTCGTAAAATCTATTATCTTTTGCAAGCCCACTTCACTTTCCCCGGTTCCCCCTGCCATAATCTTTGGTATTAAATTATAAACCCGGTCTCTTTTTCTTCTTTCGTTTCTTTTGCAATAATTGATAAGGCAACCGGCTATCGTTCCTTTCAGATTTAAGTAGCAGTTGCAATAAATCGTCTTTATTAAATGATTTATCCTGACCTATAAGATTGCCGGATTCTATTCTAAGTTGTTTGCTTTGATCAAGATTCCGGCTTTCGCTCCGAAATATCTTCCTCCCCAGGCTAGTTTCGAAATTAAGTGGAGCCCCTTCAATTCGCCGCAATAAATTCGTAGCGCTATATGGTTTGCCAAGATCGCTTCCATTAAATACAGACTTGGTTCTGAAATCAATAAATGTGATCCCATAAACTAAACCCTCTTTGTTTTGCCGAAGCACAGTTTGAATCCCATCTTTTTTTAGCTGATGAATAAATCCATCTATGCTTTTAGGGCCTCTTGTAAGTGACCATTCAATGGCCGTTATCAATTTCTTCTTGTCCGTTCGTCGCATTAGCTCATTTTCGGTAAATCTCTTCTCCAGGTTATTAAGCGTTGGTTTGC
>JAYVXJ010000696.1:0-4142 GCA_043785285.1 Chitinophagaceae bacterium | reverse complement strand
GTTTCACTGTTCCTTCCCATTCATCTTTCAATTCATTCAGTATTTTAGAGGCACCCAGCAGGATACTGGTATGCACATCATGTCCGCAAGCATGCATTACGCCATCATTTTGCGATTTGTAAGGAACAGCATTTTCTTCCAGGATCGGCAAGGCATCCATATCAGCCCGCAGGGCGATTATCCGTTTCTCCGGATTTTTCCCTTTGATTAAGCCCACCACACCCGTGGTTGCCCTTACTACGAAAGGAATGCCCAGATGCTGCAATTTTTCCTGAACAAAAGCGGATGTTTTAAACTCTTTATAACTTAACTCAGGATGTGCATGGAGATGGCGGCGGATGTCAATCGTTTCGGGTGCGTATTGCTTTGCCAGTTGATGGATCTTTTCTTTCAGCATAATGTAGAATTACTCGGGTTTCACTTCAATGATATCCGGGATAAGATAAACACCCGACGGAAAAAATTTTGTCAGCTTATCAATATAAGGTTGCGCTTCTTCCTGCGTTTTGAAATTACCCACTTTCAGTTTATAATTGGGGGGTTGATAAATCAGATAAGGTTTAAGTTCGGGGTATTGCTGATAGATCTTTGTTTTGATGGCAAAGACCTTGTTTCTGTCGTTCGAATTAGCCACCAGAATCCGGTAACCCGGCTGATTCCTCCTACTGTCCCGCGTGCTGACTTCATTAATCCGGATCTGTACATTCATTAAAGAATCTACCCGCGGATCTCTGTGTATTGCTGCAGAAGCCATAGCCGAATCCTGCGCGCAGGCCGTTCCGGAAAACAAAATGCTCAAAATAAATATAACCTTCATCTTCTTTTTTCTTGTGTTAACCATTCCTTTTCCTGGGCAACTATCGTCAGACTTCCACTACACCCGATCCGCGTTGCACCTGCTTCCACCAATTCCATGGCAAAAGCATACGTTCTGATTCCTCCCGAGGCTTTGATCTGAACCTGTGCCGGAAGTTCTTTTCTCATTAACTGCACGTCTTCTACGGATGCGCCTTTTTCTGCATAACCGGTGGACGTCTTCATAAAATCAATGTCCATCTTTCCGTATAGTTTACAACAATGGATGATTTCTTCCCTGCTGAGTAAGCCGCTTTCCACAATCACCTTACTGATTTTTCCTTTTTGGTGAATGACATCCAGGAGTTCCTCCATTTCTTTTTCCAGATAATCCCACTGCCCGTTTTTTAATGCAATGAGATTAATCACCATATCCAGTTCATCCGCACCTGCTTCCATAGCCTGACGGATCTCATCCAATTTGGACTGAATGGAAGAATAGCCCATCGGAAAGCCGATTACAGTCGCTGTTTTTACCCCACTGCCCTTTATTTCTTCCACCGCCTTTTTCACCACATAGGGCGGTACACAAACTGCTGCAAATCCATATTGGGCAGCCTCCCCGCATAATTTCTCTATCTCAGAAAAACGGCATACCGGTTTTAAGTTCGTATGATCAATGTAGGAAGAAATTCGCTGTTCCACTATAGCCATTCCCCAGGTTTCGGGTTCGAAATTAGTTCATTTCAGTAAATTCGGAATTCTGGTCAGAACCGGAACCTGGGGAGCCTGCTACAGGCTGAATTTTAACTTCCGGCAGGCCCAATACAAAACCGGGTTCAGACACATTTAATAGGAAACTTCTTTTTCAACTTCTTATATTTACTTCCATGAAACGCAACTTGTATTTACGCCAGCTGATGCTTTGTTTACTGATATTTCCAATATGCGGATTAAAAGCTCAGGAGAAGCTCGACAGCCTTTTACCGGTGAGGGGATTGAGCATCGGTGTACCAGGGCCCAGTGCCGTGGATTCCTTCGTTACCTTTATTGATCAGGGAGTGGCACCGAATAAGATAAATCTGATTATTCTGCAGATGGATTACCATTATCAATTCAAATCTCATCCGGAGTTGATTGACACGCTGGCGCTTTCCACAGCAGATGTAAAAAAAATCGTAGCCGTATGCCGGAAAAATAATATCCGGATCATTCCACAGATTGACCTGCTCGGACATCAGTCCTGGGCCAATCATCTGAACATGTTGCTGAAAAAATATCCGCAATTTGATGAAACACCGTGGATAACCATGCCGGCAGTCTATCAATGGCCCAATGCCGACAGTCTCTATTGCAAAAGTTATTGTCCATTATATCCCGGATTGCACGATGTTGTTTTTGATGTAATGGATGAGATGGTTGATGTTTTTGAGGCAACCGCTTTTCATGCCGGAATGGATGAAGTGTTTTTTCTGGGAGAAGATAAGTGTCCCCGCTGTGCACATCATGACCGCTCCAAATTATTTGCGGATGAAGTAACTGCCATCCGGGACCACCTGGCAAAAAGAAATAAAACTTTATGGATCTGGGGAGACCGGCTTTTAGACGGCTATACCACCGGTTTAGGCATGTGGGAAGCCAGTTATAACGATACCTGGCGGTCTGTGGATATGATTCCGAAAGACGTGGTGATCTGCGATTGGCATTATGACCGGGCAGACAAGACTGCCGTTTATTTTGCCATGAAAGGATTCCCGGTGCTTACCTGCCCCTGGAGAACACCCCAATTTGCAGTACAGCAGATCCAGGATATGTTGAACTTCCGTGCAAATTCAACTACGGAAATGAAACTCCGGTTTCAGGGTATCCTGGAAACGACCTGGACGCACCCCGGTATGTTTATGAATGGCTATTACAACAAACAGCCGAAGGATGAAATGTCTTCCTGGAATACGTATAAGATAATTTGTGGAGAGATTGGGAAATTGAAGTAAAAATCAGGCGAGCTTTCGCTTTTTCAGGAATTTGAATAGTACCAGGGCAATAAATAACAGAAGCCCGAATACCAACAGGTCGTACCGGATCATAGAAGCCTTGCGTTCGTCATTTTGACGGAGACGCTTTTCCGAAAAAGTAATATAATTTGTTAACCCCGGAAATTTTTTATTGATCTCCTTAACCTGCTGAAATTTACGCAAGGCTTCCTTGTAATATTCCCGGTCGTAGAAAATGATTCCGTCTGCAAATATTAAGGAAACATCACTGGGGTGTGCAACGACTTCTGCACTATCCAGGTACTCCTCCAAAATGGAAACAGGGATGGCAAAATTCAATCCGGCAGCCAATCCGCCGCTATTTTCAATACTTCCAAAAGTGGTTAATCCCACTACCTCGCCTTTTTCATTGCAAACCGGGCCCCCGCTGCTACCGCGGTTAATATTGGCATCCATCTGAATCAGCGGCCATCCTTCTACCGATTTTTTGAGTGCACTAACAATGCCGGTAGTCAGGGTCGGTTCAATGGCAGATTCAATAGCCACATAATTATTATTCGTAACGGGCCCCGGAAAACCATATACAAATAATTGTTCTCCTACTTTGGGCAGATCATCTCTGGCGATTTTCAAGGTAGGCAGGGAGCTGTCCCCGTCCATTTTCAGAATGGCAATATCCTTGCCTGGCATAGGCTGTCCTTTGATGACCACATGTGCCATTTTTTTAACAGGAGCCGAAGAGCCGTCTGTTGAATCTGCGCTATATTCAATGAATATTTCTTTCTTCAGATCATAAAGGGCCATGGAGAACAACCGGGCGTAAACAGAAGCATACGTGCTATAAAGAAGCGTTTTTTGCTGATCAGAGAACCGGGTAGCCCAGGCACTTTCAAAAGCAGAAATATTCGCTTCTGTAATCTGCTGAAAAGCGGAAAGTATGAACTGGCGGCGAATAAATGTTTTATCCCGGTCTATCAGATGACAATTGGTTGCCACATAACCATCTCCTGTAATCAGAAACCCTGTTCCGCTGGACGTGATTTCTTCGGGCTGTTTTATATAATCGAGTGAAGCCTTAAAAAAGCGGTTGGGGTTATTACTGATTTCCGTTAGTACAATATTCAGCTTCTGCTCCGGCGTATAAATAGCGCCACTGCTATCTATTTTTTGCAGGGAGTCCAGCAGGTGGTTGAAATTGCGGGAGTCCAGCCGCATTTTATTCACATATACGTCTGCCGAAAAAACAGTACGAATCATCACCACTCCCGGTCGGTTGATGCCATAGTTCTGCACAGCAGAAAGTTTCTGTGCTTTTACCGGCCCACAAAAGGAAAAAAGAAGTATTGTCCAGGA
>JAYVXJ010000695.1:0-4153 GCA_043785285.1 Chitinophagaceae bacterium | reverse complement strand
GGAAGAAAGTTTATTGAGCTTTACAAATTCGGTAATGCGATTATTCTGCAACAGGTTTTTAATATCCTTGAGATTCGGCATACCCCTTATTTAATAGGTTACAAATTTCTTTATTAAACCGGAAAAAAAATGTTTTTAAATACAAAACATTTTTTTAAAAAACGATGATCTCGCCTTTTTCTCCGCCCGACTTGCTGCCCACGGCAGCATGCGTTCCCGAACCATGTACAAAATAAGAAAGCTTGCGGGGTGCCATCTCCATTTCCTGAATGATGGATTTCATGGACAGCTGTTCACTTTCACAAAAGAGAACCCCTCCGGCTTCCCCTTCTGCTTCCGTAAGCATGATCCCGGCATGCCGGATGCCGGTTTTGATTTTGGATAAATCCTCCGGGGCTCCTTTTATAAAAATATATTCTCTTTGTTTTGGAGGCGCGGATATTTTTTGAAATTTAAGCAATACGGCTGCCAGGTGTTGCCGTAAAGCAACACCCTGGTTCAGGAAAAAAAGAAATGGAGATGATCCATGAAAATGTTTTTTCATGAATTGATTCATGGCAAAATAAAACTGCTTTACATAGCGGATGTCCCTGCGCGTACTTTCTCCTTTAAAATGAATGATGCTGGTGGAGGCAAGGTAATAGTTTTGAAATCCCGCTTTCCCGATCCGGTAACTGAGATCAATATCTTCTGCATACATAAAGAACTGTTCGTCGAACCCTCCGGTTTTTTCCAACACTTCTTTACGGACCATCATAAACGCGCCGGATAAAATCTCCACGGGATGATTGGCCTTTGGATCCAGGTGACCGGCATAATAAGCGGCAAACAGCCGGGAAGAAGGAAAGCAGGCGGCCAGTCCGCTCATTTTAAAAAAGGAAGTCATTGGAGAAGGGAATCCGCGTTTGGATTCTTTCAAAAAGATGCCGCTGCCGTCAATCATTCTCACACCCACAGCTCCTGCATCGGTCTGTTTTTGAAAAAAAGAAAGACATTGATCCAGGCTGTCTTCTGCCACAATCGTATCCGGATTCAGAAATAAAATAAACGCACCGGAACAGTGGGGCAACGCCTGGTTATTTCCTTTTGCAAAACCGGTGTTTTCCCGGTTTGCGATAAAATGAAACTCCGGGTATAGAGGTTCTAAAAAAGCCAGACTTCCATCCGATGAAGCATTATCTACTATAAATACCTCGGTATTTCCGGATAGGAGTAAACTCTGGTTAACGGCCTTTTTAATTGAGGAAAGGCATTGTTCCAGAAAATAGTTAACATTGAAATTGACGATGACTACAGAAAGGATCATCCGGGATAAACATTAACGCGAAGTACGATTTTTTCAGGTACCCGGCAAAATACATCCCTTTGCAGCCATTCCTTCCCGAAAGGCTCCCGCCCCTTTATTATCTTTGCGGCATGCAATTAAAACCAACCCTGATCAAAGCTGCAGAGGCTGCGGGCAAAGTACTTCAGCACTATTATGGAAGCCATTTTGAGATTTCCAATAAGGAGGGCGTAAACAACCTGGTTACAGAAGCGGATCATGCCGCAGAAAAAGAGATTATAGAAATTATCCGCTCGCAGTTTCCCGATCATTATATCCTTAGCGAGGAATCCGGAGATATGCCTTCGGATTCGAAGTATAAGTGGATTATTGATCCGTTGGATGGAACGGTTAATTTTGCGCATGGCCTTCCGATCTGCTGTGTATCCATTGGCGTTGAATATGCCGGCGACATGTTGATGGGCGCCGTTTATAATCCTTTTTTCAATGAATTCTATTTTGCACAAAAGGGTTATGGGGCTAGGCTGAACGACCGGATCATTCAGGTGTCCGCCGAAACGGAAGTTTCGAAAGCCTGCCTGGTTACCGGCTTTCCATATACTTATCTGGATCAGCCAAATGGTCCGCTGGAAGTTTTTTCCCGGTTAATCAGAAAGGGGGTTCCTGTACGGAGACTGGGTTCTGCCGCCATGGACCTTTGCTGGGTTGCTGCCGGACGGTTTGATGGATTTTTTGAACATAAGCTCAATGCCTGGGATAGTTCAGCGGGATTTTTAATTGTGGAAGAAGCTGGCGGAAGGGTCTCTGACTTTTCCGGTTCAACATATTCGCCTTATCAGCCACAGATTGTAGCCAGCAATGGAAAAATCCATAATGAATTGCTGAAATGGATTGATGGCAGCTTGCCGGCATAGACATAAAATAAGTTCATCGTAAAAATTAAAACGCATTATGGATTCGCGCACGGAAATCTCATCTCTGGGTGAGTTTGGTCTGATAGATCACCTCACGCGGAATATTGAATTGAAAAATGCTTCCTCCATCCTGGGCGTGGGAGATGATGCTGCTGTGATAGATCATTTTGGGAAGCAGACGGTTTTATCTACCGACCTGCTGATAGAAAATATTCATTTCGATCTCATGTATACGCCGCTCAGGCATCTGGGGTATAAAGCAGTGGTGGTAAACCTGAGTGATATCTATGCTATGAATGCAAGTCCTACCCAAATCCTGATTTCCCTTGGTTTCAGCAACCGGTTCAGTGTGGAGGCGCTGGATGAATTTTATGAAGGGCTGTATGCGGCATGTGATAAATATGGGGTGGACCTGGTGGGTGGCGATACCTCTTCATCACAAAAAGGATTTATTATTTCAGTCACGGCGATTGGTGAAGTGAGTCCTGATAAATTTGTTCAAAGAAGCAC
Source organism: Chitinophagaceae bacterium (assembly GCA_043785285.1). Taxonomy (GTDB): domain Bacteria; phylum Bacteroidota; class Bacteroidia; order Chitinophagales; family Chitinophagaceae; genus Puia. The sequence continues at coordinate 1,444 of JAYVXJ010000695.1, read as the reverse complement.
TGCACAAAAGGGTGACCTGCTTTGTTGCAGCGGAGACCTGGGTGCCGCTTACCTGGGACTTGTTTTCCTGGAACGTGAAAAAAAGATCTTTCTCGAAAATCCTCTGATCAAACCCGATCTGGAAGGTGAAAAATATGTTATTGGCCGGATGCTGAAACCCGATGTCGCAAAAGACGTGATCGATTTTTTTGAAAATGAAAAGATCATGCCGACGGCTATGATGGACATCAGCGATGGTCTCAGTTCGGAAATCCTGCATCTCTGCAAACAGAGCGAACTTGGTTGCGTGATTTATGAAGAGAAGATTCCCATTGCTGATGAAACCCGGAATGCGGCTTATAAATTCGAGCTCGATCCAACAGCCTGTGCGCTAAGTGGCGGAGAAGATTATGAACTGTTGTTTACCGTTAAGCAGGCTGATCATGATAAATTGGTTTTAAATGAAAAGATCAGCGTGATCGGTTATATGACCGCACCGGAAGAAGGAAAGAAGATCATCACCAAGGGGGGAAATCAATTTGATATCACGGCACAGGGCTGGAATGCTTTTACAAAATGATTATTTTCCGTGCCTCAATGAAAACAGCGCTGCGCCTGAAAATAGCCTGGATCCCATGGATCATAAGCTGGGCATTTATTTCCTGCACGGCTTCCCGGAAAGGGTATAATCCAGATAGGAAATATGCCCCTGCAACCCTCGAGGCGGATTATAAAATTTTCCGCGGAATCCTGGAATCTGCACATCCAAGTCTTTATTGGTATACGCCCAAGGATAGGATGGATTATTATTTTAGTGAAGGAGATTCCGCTTTACATGATTCCATGACGGAAGATCAGTTCAGAACGCAGCTAAGTTATGTGATCGCGAAAATAAATTGTGGTCATACCAGTATAAAAGCGTCAAAGGCCTATACCCGTTATATGGATACGGCAGAGGAGAAAACGTTTCCGTTTGGAATTAAATTCTGGTCAGACTCCATGGTGATAACGGCAAATCTCCGGAAGCATGATCCCGAATTCAAAAGAGGAACGGTTCTAAAAAGCATCAATGGATATGACGCGCGACAGTTAACCGATACGTTGATTAATTATATCACCACAGATGGCTACAGTCTCAGTGGAAAATTTCAGACCCTTAGTACAGGATTTACTTTTGCCAATTTATATAAGCATGTATTGGGGTTTACAGACACCGTTAATATCCGGTATCTGAATAACCAGGGCATTGAAAAGCAATCGGCAGTTCCGCTTTATGATTTCAAAACGGATACGATGCATAAAATGCCGCGCGGGCAGAGCCCGGATAACAAAGAGCGGGAGAAGAAACGGTCGAACCTCCTGTATTTTTCTTCAGCAAACCTGCAGTTGGATACGAGTATGAAAACAGCATACATGACCGTTGCTACTTTTGACCGCAGTAATCATTTGAAAAAGTTTTTCAGGA
>JAYVXJ010000694.1:0-4159 GCA_043785285.1 Chitinophagaceae bacterium | reverse complement strand
TCAATATTTTTAAATACCCGGGAACCCAAAGCAAAAGCGCTGCTGAATTTTCCGGCGGTGGAAGAAGTGCCGGTTGTATTGTTCATGAACCTTCCTCTCTGTTGAGGTTCGCCACTCACAAAATAAACCGGCCTTTCGTAACCTCTGCCGTACTGGCTGTCTTCCTTTGGTATTCTCATGGAAATATGATCGCGGTCGTCTGCAATCTGGTTAAACATCCAATCTGCCCGGGGATGCATCTTCAACAGCCAGTCCAACCCCCACCTGGCTTCGTCCAATACATCGGCAATTCCGTTTTTGCCATCTAATCCATTGGCTTCTTTTCCATCTTTAAACACCTGGGGAAAGTCGCGGTACGCCATCAGTAAGTGATAGGTAGCGTTAGCAGATGTTGTGGAATACTGCAGATAATCGGTTGCATCGTGCCAGCCTCCCACCACGTCAACATGCGTACTGTCTGGCATGGGACCATACAAGGTATAACCATCATGGGTATGACAGCTATCCTTTAAAAAAGGATTGAAGCCGCTGCGCTGCTGACGCATATAGCGGAGACAAAAATCTGCAGTCCCTTTATATACGTCCTGCCCAATTTTGAAATAAGGTGATTTGGTGCCTTCAGCCGACAAATAGTAAGTGCCCGGCTTAGTAAAGCGAGTAAAGTTTAAGCGGAAAGTTTGCGAAAAAGGTCCGTATGCACCAAAAGGCCACCCAGCGTCTCCTTTGAATACCGCTTTGCCGGATACGGAATCTACTAGCAAAAATGTTTTTATACTTTTCATTTCCTTGCTGCACCAAACAACCACTTTTATTCCCACCGGCTTATATCCCAACTGGTTTATCCTGATCCAGGAAAACTGCTCTTCCCTCGCATTGGAAGAAAGAACCAGTACCGGTAAAAAACAAATGAGCACCAGCTTGTAAACTGTATTCATATTATTTATGCAGAATAATTAGTATGCGGTATTTTGCTGTATTGAGAGATCAATTTATAAATAATGCAATAGATTGCAAAATAAAAAATAAGCCATTACGATCAGAAACCATGGCGATGGTCATTTTCGCCCATTACGTAACCCCGGGAAAAATATTTATTGAATAATTATTCACCTAAATAACGCAAAAACATGCAAAATGAGTAAGCCTGTTTATATCTTTGGAAACCAGGCTGTTTTTGGATTATATTCATCCCTTTTTTAACCACGCATCATATGCTGCAGGAAGAACGACATCATATCATCATCAACCAGATTAATCTGCATCATAAAGTAATTACAACTGACTTGTGTAAGTTACTGAAGGTTTCTCCGGATACGGTCAGGAGAGACCTGAGTGAACTGGAAAATAACGGGAAAATTATAAAAGTTCATGGAGGTGCTATATCCCGGTCCTTCCACCTTCCCTTTCAGCAACCGGAGATTTATGCAAGGGAAGAAAAAAAAGAAATTGCTAAAAAAGCGCTTCCGCTGATAAAGGACGGGATGGTCATTCTTGGCGCAGGCGGCACCATTATGCTGGAACTGGCCCGGATGATTCCTAAGAATCTGAAAGGCCATTTTTTTACGGTAAGTCCGCTGGTAGCACTTGAAATTGCCCAACGTTCAACCGTTCAGGTCATTCTAGTAGGAGGCCAGGTATCTCCTGATTCCTATATCTGTACCGGAGCTCCGGTGGTAAGTCAACTTGCCGAATTAAAAGCAGACCTGTGTTTTATTGGCGCCAACGGATTTTCTGTAAAAGAAGGCATAACAGACTATGACTGGGAAGTAGTCCAGGTTAAAAAAGCCCTTATAAAATCTGCCAGCAGAACAGCAGTCCTGACCATTGAAGAAAAACTGGATACTGTTCAAAAATTGCAGGTGTGTTCTCTGCAGTCGATTGACTACCTGATTACCGCCCTCCGGCCGGGAGATAAAAAGCTAGCCAGGTATTCAAAATTTGTTGAGATTCTGTGATACGGGGAATACCGGAAAATGAAATCAGTAAGCAGGATTGCCTCTCTTCTATCAATAAAAATATAACTACCGTATTGCTGTTTACAAAATGGAAGAGGGCTCATTGCGGAAGCCGGTCGCGGAGCAGGCCATATGTGAAAGTACCTAATAAAGCACCAGCAATAACCAACAGCATAACCCCATATCCACATCCAAGTAACACAAACACAGGCCCTGGACAAGCTCCGGTCAGTGCCCAGCCTAATCCAAAAATGGCTCCTCCGAAAAGATATTTCTTCCAATGCAAATCTTTCGGCGTGAATTGAATAGGCTCGCCGGAAATGTTTTTTAATTTGAATCTTTTGATCAACGCTACAATAATTATTCCGGGTAATACTGCACTTCCGATAATACCATACATAAAAAAAGCCTGAAAACGAAACATCTCCTGAATGCGATACCAGGATACAGCTTCCGATTTGGTCATGATGATTCCGAATACGATGCCGGCGAATACATATTTAATTGCTTTCATCCGTTACTATTTATTCTTTTAATGATCGAATGTTTGTTTAATTAAAAATGAATGGAAATAAAAGATGCGTCATGATCAATCCACCAATAAAAAATCCAATCACCGCAATTAAAGAGGGAACCTGCAGATCCGATAAACCGGATATCGCATGCCCCGATGTACAACCGCCCGCATACCGGGTTCCAAATCCGATTAAAAATCCACCGCCTAAAAATAAAATTAGCCCCCGCCAGGTCAGCAGAAACTTCCAATTGAAAATCGCGGATGGCTCCAGCTGACCATCAAATGGAATATGCAATTGCTGCAGATCTGCCACAGTGGCTGCTGACAATCGCATGGGTTCCCCCGAAGGCAACCAATGTACAATAAACCCACCAATAATGGAACCAACTAGAAACCAAAGGTTCCATTGCTCCTTCTTCCAGTCGAAATTAAAAAAACCAACGAGCTTACCCGCGCCCATCATGGAACAGATATTGGACAGGTTCGAAGAAAAGCCAAACGATTTTCCGAAAAATAATAGCCCGGTCATAATCAATGCAATAGCTAATCCGGAAACATACCAGGGCCAGGGTTGACTTATAAATGAAAGCATAATGCAGTAATTGGTGAATAAAACAAAGATCCGTACTAAATTACAAATTCAGCGTTCTGTCTTCCAGGGAAAAGAATAAGTTTGCAGTACTCAAAAATGATTGCCATGAAATCCTTTCTCTTTGGTTTTTTGATTTGTGCTTTCTCCACCCGTGCGCAGGTGAATATTATTCCGCAACCAGCCTCTGTTAAAATGCCCAGGATCATGGCTAATTTTTCCATCAGCCCTTCTACTAAAATTAGTATGGAAGGAAGCGGACTGGAAAATTCCATCCGTTTCTTCAACGATTATTTAAAAGAATATTATGGCTTCACATTAGAAACCACTTCAAAAGCAACCGGCAATAATAACCTGGTCCTGAATTTTGAAAGGCTGGACGATTCTATTCCGGGAGCTTATCACTTATCCATTGACAGGAAAGGGATTTATATCGGAGCTGACAATGAAACGGGCGTTTTTTATGGTATTCAAACACTGATTCAACTTCTTCCCATGCCAAACACCGCTAACCAACTTTCAATACCTTATGTTCATATTGAAGATAAGCCCCGGTTTGCTTACCGCGGACTGATGCTGGATGTGGGCCGTCATTTTATGCCGGTTTCTTTTGTAAAAAGATATATCGATTACCTCGCCTTGCATAAAATGAATTATTTCCACTGGCATTTGACTGAAGATCAGGGCTGGCGCATCGAGATTAAAAAATATCCTCGTCTTACCAAAGTGGGCGCCTGGCGCGATGGCACGGTGATCGGCGGGAGACCCTGGAAAGGAAATGACAATGAACGCTATGGCGGCTTCTATACCCAGGACCAGATTAAAGACGTGGTGGCTTACGCATCCAGACGCTATATAACTATCATTCCTGAAATAGAAATGCCAGGCCACGGAAGTGCCGCCATTGCTGCATACCCCTGGCTCAGTTGTTTCCCGGATGAAAAGACAAATATTCCTGACAGCCTGCTGTCCGAAGCAGGAAAAAAGGCAAAAGGCAAGCTGGTATACGAAAAATGGGGCGTTGCTGAAGATGTTTTCTGCGCTGGCAGGGATAGCGTGTTTCAATTTCTGCAGGATGTGATTGATGAAGTGTCTCCC
>JAYVXJ010000693.1:0-4160 GCA_043785285.1 Chitinophagaceae bacterium | reverse complement strand
CCTTTATGGAAAAGGTAAAAGAACGTATCATAGAACCAACTATCCGCGGATTAAAAGAAGATCAGATTGATTACAGGGGCTTCATTTTTATCGGCCTGATCAAGGTAAATGAAGAGCCCGTGGTGATAGAATATAATTGCCGTATGGGTGATCCGGAAACAGAAGTGGTGCTGCCTCGTTTAAAAAATGACCTGCTGGCTTTATTTCAGGCAGTAGCAAATAAAAAGCTGAACGAAATAACCATCGAAATAGATTCCCGCGCGGTGGCAACCATGGTAGCCGTCAGCGGAGGTTATCCGGGAAGCTATGAAAAAGGCTTTCCCATAACCGGGTTGGATCCCGTTCCGAAGGACAGTCTGATCTTTCATTCCGGAACCAAAAAAGAAAATGGAGAGGTGCTTACCAATGGTGGCCGTGTGCTCTGTGTTACCTCGTATGCCGAAACCCTGCCGGATGCTATCCGCAAATCCATGCGGGTTCTTCAGCATATTGATTTCGACGGTATGTATTTTCGCAGGGATATCGGATATGAATTCCTGTAAGCAGTTTTCAGATAAATGGGAATTCAATCCATATCCGGATTGCGGTTTCTCTGACCAAAGCATACGCAGAGATCCTGATTCATGCCGGATTTGGTTCCCGTAACCTAACTTCGTTTAGATGGACCCCGCACTTCACTATGCTGATTACCTTAAGCTGGATTCGATTCTTTATTCCCAGCAACTCCGGAGTGATCTGCTGAATGCCCATGCGCACGATGAAATGCTTTTCATCATCATCCACCAGACCTACGAGCTATGGTTCAAACAACTGCTCTATGAAGTGGATTCCGTGAAGGCAATCCTGCAAAAACCTACGCTAAACGATGACTCACCTGAACTTCAAACCATCGTACAGCGGCTGAACCGCAGCAATACCATTTTAAAACTGCTGGTGCAGCAGATAGAGATTATGGAAACTATGTCGCCGATGGATTTCCTGGATTTCCGTGATATGCTTCGTCCCGCTTCGGGTTTTCAAAGCTGGCAGTTCAAAATGCTGGAAGCAAAGCTGGGATTGAAATTTGAGCAAAGACACGGTCAGGCGCATTATATCTCGCAGTTGCGTGAACCTGAAGTTAACCTCATCAAAACCGCAGAATCAGAGAAAACACTGCTGGAACTGCTGAATAACTGGCTGGAAAGAATGCCTTTTTTAAAAGACAATGATTTCTGGCCAGGATACCGGAAACTTTATCTGGAGAGTCTTTCCGAAGCTGAGAAAGCACATGCGGGTTTGTTCGATACCGTATTTTCCGAAGGAAAGGCAAATCAATCCCGGTCCCTTTCTCCCATGGCCTCTCGCGCCGGACTTTTTATTATGATCTATCCGGGATATCCTATCCTTCAGTTGCCTTTTCAGTTATTAAACCAGCTTTTGGAAATGGATGAACAACTGAGCACCTGGCGCTACCGGCACATGCATATGGTTCACCGGACTATCGGTACCCGCATAGGAACGGGTGGCAGCACAGGCCGGGAATATCTTCAGGGAACATTGGAAAAACATTTTATCTTTCGTGATATAGCCCAACTTACGAGTTTTCTTATAGAAAGAAAAAAACTACCAAAGCTGGATAAACAAATGGAAAGACGATTGGGTTTTTCTTCAGAATAAAGATATCTTTTTAGGAAATAACCGCGTGAAAATAGCGTTCAGTGCAGGATATCCACGATATTATAAATCAAGGATGTTCACTTTGTTAATTCGGATTATTTCCATCAATTTTGCATGCATCGTAACAGAATTTAAATCTGACCTTTTAAAATGGGATTATTCAATTTCCTGACGCAAGAGATTGCTATGGATCTGGGGACAGCCAACACCCTGATCATTCACAATGACGAGATCGTAGTTAACGAACCAAGTATAATAGCCCTGGACCGGAATAATTCGAAAACAGTACTCGCTGTTGGGAAACGGGCCCTGATGATGCATGAAAAAACGCATGAAAGCATCCGGACCGTTCGCCCCCTCAAAGACGGGGTTATTGCCGATTTCAATGCTGCCGAGCTCATGATACGGGAAATGATCAAGATGATCTATCCCAAAAAGCCATTATTTCCCCCCAGCTGGCGGATGATGATCTGCATTCCCTCCAGTATTACGGAAGTGGAAAAAAGAGCCGTGCGGGACAGTGCCGAACAGGCCGGCGCTAAAGAAGTTTACCTCATCCATGAGCCTATGGCAGCAGCCCTGGGGATCGGGATCGACGTGGAAGAACCGGTGGGGAATATGATCATTGATATCGGAGGAGGAACCACCGGCATTACAGTGATTGCGCTTGCCGGGATCGTGTGCGATCAGTCTATCCGCATAGCCGGAGATGAATTTACCGCCGATATCATGGAAGCCCTTCGGCGTTATCACAGTTTATTGATTGGTGAACGAACGGCAGAACAGATCAAGATACAGATTGGGGCGGCATTAAAAGACCTGGATAACCCGCCGGATGATATTCCCGTAAATGGCCGTGACCTGGTTACCGGGATTCCCAAACAGATCCTGGTAAGTTATCAGGAAATAGCAGAAGCATTAGACAAAAGCATTTTCAAAATAGAAGAAGCCATCCTGAAAGCCCTTGAAACCACGCCTCCCGAACTTGCCGGAGACATCTACCGGCGCGGATTATACCTGACGGGCGGCGGTGCCTTGCTCAGAGGACTGGATAAAAGACTTAGCCAGAAAATTAAACTTCCGGTTCATATTGCCGATGATCCATTAAAGAGTGTGGTAAGAGGAACGGGGATTTCTTTGAAAAACTACGACAGGTATCCCTTTGTCATGCGGTAGTTCCGGCCATGCTGTTTTATTATTATAAATCATAGCTCCTGTGCGCAATGTTTTTCTCTTCATAAGAAAGTACGCCAACTTCCTTTTTTTCCTGGTGTTGCAGATTATAGCGCTCTCTTTTCTCTTCCGGTACAACAAATATCACGAAGCTGCTTTCATGAATGCAGCCGGAGAAATCACGGGCAGCCTGGATCAGCATTACAGTACCGTTGAATATTATTTTAAATTAAAAAAGATCAATGATCAGCTGGCAGCAGAAAATACGCGGCTGAATCAAATGCTTAAAGCAAATTATGAGAAGCCCGATGTAAACGGGAAACTGGTGATGGATACGGTTCAGCTGGATTCGCTCCGGCAGATTCAAAAATATACCTGGCTTGGTTGCACGGTAGTGGGAAGTACCGTCAGCACCCAAACGAATTTTATCACCATCCATCGGGGTTCCAATCAGGGCGTTCATCCGAATATGGGCGTGGTGAGTCCGCTGGGTATCGTAGGTACCGTGGTGAATGTGAGTGAAAATTATTCCAGTGTGATGACGATGCTCCACCGCCAATACAAAGTGGTGGTGAAACTGAAGAATGGCGGAGATCGCGGCGCCGTGGAATGGGATGGGATCAGCCCTGCCTACGTTACGTTAAAAGATATTCCCAAAAGCGCGAAAGTCCAGCTAGGAGATTCGGTAGTTACCAGCCCGACGTCTTCTTTATTCCCGGGGGATATCATGGTGGGTACCGTGGAAGAGATTGTAGATGATAAAAGCAGTAACTTTTATACGTTAAAGCTGAATCCGGCTACTAATTTTTTTAATATTGAATACGTGTATGTGATCTCCAATACGCAATACATTGAACAAAAGCGAATGGAAGATTCCACACACAAAAAATTCCAATGAGCGAACTGCTGAAAAATATTATCCGGTTTGTCCTTTTCATTTTTGTACAGGTGTTCATCCTGTTCAAGATGCCACCACTGCACCGCTTCATATCTCCTTACTTATATTACCTCTATATTTTATGGCTTCCCTTCAGCATGTCCCGTGCAGGACTGATGAGCGTGGCCTTCTTCTTCGGCCTGACCCTGGATTATTTCATGCATACCCCCGGGTTGCATGCGGCTGCCTGCGTGCTGATTGCCTACCTGCGTCCATTTGTTGTGAACATGCTCATTTCCCAGGAAGGAGCGGATAAAAATTATTTATCACCGTCCATTACCAGCATGGGCTGGGCTCCCTATGGAACTTATGTGTTTATACTTACCCTGTTTCATCACGGATACCTTGTTTTTCTGGAATGGCTGAGTTTCGGATCTTTTTTGTATTTTATCGG
>JAYVXJ010000692.1:0-4196 GCA_043785285.1 Chitinophagaceae bacterium | reverse complement strand
ATACGTTTTTCTTTGGGCTGAAATGACCATCAGCCTGTACATTTCTTATCCATGCATCACCCGGGTGAAGACCCCAGTCCAGGTAAGGTATCCCTTTTCTACCTATGGAAATGTCAATCCTTGGATCAAGTGTACCTGCATAAGGACTTGAAACAGCACTAACACTGTTACCTGTGTACCAGGTATCCAGCAAGGGAAGTCCGGTAGCGTCCGTTTTATAGGCATTGGCAAGATCCTGTGAAGGATTATAAAAACCACAGCATCCACCAGGTCCACCATTATAGGGGAAGTTCAAAATATCACCAAAGTTACCATTCGGATCCCCACCCCATGCAACAGAAGACCCGTCTTGCACTGACATTTGCGCCGCGAATACGGATTCAGAACTATTTTTTTGAGCAGCGTTGAAATTGGAAGAATAATGAGGCAGTAACGCATATTTCGTTCCACTTGGGGTTGTACCGTTGGTAATGATATCGGACAACAAAGTCTTGGCATCAGTGAATTTTTGCTCGAACATAAAGGCCTTCGCTAAAAAAGCCTTAGCAGCCCATTTATTAACTCTTCCAGGCTGTGTTTGTGTTGCAGGCAAATTATCAACTGCAAATTGAAGATCTGTTTCAATTTTAGGCCATGCGTCCACAGTATTATCAACCGGGGTGGTAGTTCCTACAGTTACTGTTTCGTCAATATAAGGAATATTGTTCCATATTTTTTTTGCTTCCATATGATAAAACCCTCTCAAAAACCTGGCCTCTGCTGTAATAATTGTTATATTCTCCGCAGATATGTCTTTAGCAAGTGGTAAAATTCGTAATACTTCATTCGACCGCTGAACGCCAGCCCATACAGCAGTCCATTTTGCCGAGAAAAGGCCATTGGCAGGGGTTGCTGTCCATGTTTCCATTGGTAAAGCATCATTAAAATCTGAGTTATCAGATCCTTTATACGCTTCATCCGAAGCAATACCCCCATAAATCCAGTTGGATGCAGCTGAGCCAATGCCATCCCCCGATGCTCCCTCACCATCTAGCAGTGAATACGCACCAATCAACAACCCATTTACACCGTCTGAATTAGCTAAAATTGAAGGATCAAGTGTCCCAAGAGTTGGTTTATTCAAAAAGTTCTTAGAACAGGATACAACAACAATAATAATCAGGAAGTTGATGGCGATTATTACTTTATATTTTAATCTTTTCATATATTATAAAATTACAATAATTTAAAAATTAACGTTTACTCCTACAAGATATTGAGCAGTATGTGGATAATTACCATAATCAATACCAAAGGAATTTGAAGATCCATTAATACTTTGACTCTGATTATTTGGATCCGAACTCTGTAATTCAGGATCTAAACCTTTATATTTTGTAATCGTAAACAGGTTAACCGCCTGGATATAGATGCGGAATTTATCAATCCCTATCTGGCTAAGCGCTTTGGAAGGAATAGTATATCCAAGCGACATTTGTTTATTGCGCAGATAAGATCCCTTTTCCAGGTAATAACTGTTAATTACGGTTGTAGTGCTAAAGCTGGCTGCATTCTCCAATTTTGGAACGGTGGCGTTCATATTAGCAGGCGTCCACGAATGAAGCGCTGCATCTTTGCTGAGCCCACCTTTAAATAGTTGAGGAAAATCAGTAAATATCTTAACCCCGTTAAAGATGTCATTTCCATAAGACCCAAAGAAGAAAGTAGAAAAGTCGAAGTTTTGATAGCTGAGGCTAATATTCAACCCATATGTAAACTTTGGATTAGGATTACCAAAATAGGTTCTGTCTTCAGGAGAAATTTTACCATCGCCATTGATATCTTTGTATTTAAATCGACCCGGAGACGCGCCATCCTGTATAGGAGATTTTGTAACATCAGCGTCACTCTGGAAAAGGCCAATCACCTGATAACCGTAGAAAGAACCAACCGGATGCCCAACCTCATTACGTACAATATCTCCATTGCGGCTTCCTCCAGTAGTAAAATATCCTGTACCAGGTATCGAAATAATCTTATTATTATACGTTGTGACTAATGCAGTGACATCAAACTTCAATCCGTTCTGTATAGCCCCATGATAAGTTGCTGTGACGTCCATACCCGTATTTTGCATATCCCCGATATTGACAAAGGGTGCCTGCGCATCACTTCTAATTAAAACAGAATATTGGGCAGGGAAGAGCAAACCATTTACTTTCTTTTTATACAATTCTAATGTTACATCAAATTTATTATGAAGAAAGGTTGCGTCCAACCCAACGTTGGAAATGATATCACCTTCCCAGGTAGTGGCTTTATTTCCCAGGTTACTATTATAAAATCCGCTGGCTGGATTTGTACTTGTACCAGCAATATCGTAGAAAGAATGTCCAACGTTTGCGGCATAAAGCGAGAAAGGATTGGTGCCTGGAACGTTAGAAGCGGAACCCAGTTTACCCCAACTGTAGCGGAGTTTCAGGTCGTTGAAAAACGAGATGCTCTTAAAGAAATCTTCCTGTGATATTCTCCAGGCAACTGAAACAGCAGGGAAATAGCCATATTGTTTCCCGGTATAGAAAACAGAAGATCCATCCCGGCGTATCGTTGCATTCAGTAAATACCTGTCGCCATAATTGTATTCTACACGCCCAAATTGTGAATATATTGAGCTTTGATAAGCTCCTCCGTCATTTTGCTGACCTGCCGGAGATCCTGTACCCAGAACCCAGAAATTAGGATTGAGTGAAAAATAACTACCCCTGGTACCGGATAAATTCCTTCCAGAAAAATTTAAGGCTTCTGTTCCAACTAAGGCTTTGACAGTATGTTTTCCAAATGTATTGGAATACGCTAATGTATTGGTCCATGTCCAGCTGGAATTGTAAGATGCACCTTCAGTAGATGAATTTGAGGCCGTATTTCCTTCCGCATTTTCATACCCGGTGTAGCTGAAATTATGATAATATTGATTATTTATATTACCCCCAAAGCTTGTACGGACGGTAAAATGTTTTAACAAGTCAACTTCTGCGTATACATTTCCTGTTATCTCCCAGTCATTTCCCCGGTTTACACCGTTACGGGTTGCATCGGCAAATGGATTTCGGGAATTACCTAAATCCTGGGATTTTGTTCCGCCAAAATTGCCTTTTATGTCATAAAGAGGAATGATCGCACTTTCACGAAAGGAGAAAGAAAGAGGATTTCCTTCATTCTGATTTTGAACGGTTGGGTTATCTTTATAAAAGACATAGGCGTTTTCACCTACACGAATGTGGTCTTTAATATTGGTCTGGGTGTTCAATCTTACGGAATACCTTTTCAGGTGTGTATTAAGCAACAAGCCCTGCTGATTCAGGTAACCTAATGAAAACAAATAGGTACTCTTATTATTCCCACCACTCATTGTTAACGTATGACTTTGGATGGGCGCATTTTTCATGATGGCGTGATACCAATCAGTTCCTGCCTTATTAGCCTTGGTAATCTGGTTGGAATTAATATCATAAGTGGAAGGATCTGTGTTAGGGCCACCCGTAAAAGATCCGAAAGGGGTAATATAATCCGGAAGAACAGGATTAGCACCACTACCATATTGTTTTGTACTGGGATTGGCAATACCGGAATTCCTTTGTTGCAGCCACACAGCATCTGCTACCTGCTGGGGAGAAGCAAGATCCCAACCTTTACCTGCGGTTTGAAAACCATAATAGGCATCATAGTTAATAATCGCCCTTCCTGATTTTCCTTTTTTTGTGGTGATAATGATTACACCATTAGATCCACGAACACCATATATTGATGCAGAGGCATCTTTCAAAACCTGGATGGTTTCGATGTCATTTGTATTGATATCGTGCAGGCTGGCCTGAACCCCGTCAATAAGAACGAGCGGCTGGTTATTACCGAAAGAAGTAATTCCCCTGATTCGGATATCGCTCGCAGCACCTGGCTGGCCTGAAGTCAGAATGGTGACACCCGCGGCTTGCCCCTGGAGCGCTTCTTCACCCGTACCGGCAGGGACTTGTTTCAGATTGGCTATATTTACTACGGATATCGCGCCGGTGATATCCTTTTTTCTTTGGGCGGTATAGCCCGTCACGACCACATCATTCAGGGACGATGTTGATATAGATAGTACCACATTCCCAATACTTGTTCTTCCGTCAACCACGACCTGCATGGGTTCAAACCCTATCACCGTGATGACCAGT
>JAYVXJ010000691.1:0-4197 GCA_043785285.1 Chitinophagaceae bacterium | reverse complement strand
ATGTAAAGCAATATGAGATTGCACTGGACAACGAAAAAGTAAATTCATTAAATATCACGATTCCCGAAATATACGCAGCATTAGAGAAAAACAATGAGAACACGGGTGGGTCTTATATAGAACAAAGGAGTAATGCCTATTTTATTCGGGGATTGGGGCAGGTCAAAACACTTGGAGACATTGCTAAAATCGTGGTGAAAAATTCTGGCGGGGTTCCAATACTTATAAGGGATGTGGCCAAAGTGCAGTATGGAAGCGCCACCCGGTATGGAGCAGTTACCCGAAACGGAGTAGGTGAAGTCGTGGCCGGTATTACACTTATGCTGAAAGGAGAGAATTTTAGCCAGGTTATTAAGAATGTAAAAGAAAGAATGGTCCAGATTCAAAAATCATTGCCCGAGGGCGTTGTGATTGAGCCATTTATTGACCGGACTGAGCTGGTTGACCGTGCTATCGGTACCGTGAAGCGGAATCTAATGGAAGGTGCCTTGATTGTACTATTTGTGCTGGTGCTGTTATTGGGCAATTTAAGGGCAGGATTATTGGTGGCATCCGTTATTCCACTGGCCATGCTCTTTGCCTTCGCGTTAATGCGGCTGTTTGGCGTATCCGGAAACCTGATGAGCCTGGGTGCAATAGATTTTGGATTGATCGTGGATGGGGCGGTCATTATTGTAGAAAGTGTGGTACACCGTATTACCAGTAAGAGTTACCATGAAGGGGGAATTGTCAAGCTATCTACCGGGCAGATGAATAAAGAGGTATCTGAGAGTGCCAGTAAAATGATGAACTCCGCTTCATTCGGGCAAATCATCATCCTGATTGTCTACCTACCCCTATTATCTCTTGTGGGCATTGAGGGGAAAATGTTTAAGCCCATGGCCCAGACGGTGACTTTTGCCATCCTTGGAGCATTCATCCTTTCCCTAACCTATGTACCGATGATGAGCGCGCTTGTGTTTAGTAAAAAAACAACGCATAAGAAGAATGTTTCCGACCGGATCATGGCTTTTATTCTGAAAATATATAGACCCATGCTGGCAGGGGTATTGAAATTTAAAGCGTTGACGGTCACCATAGCTGTAATCCTTTTCGCAGTGTCGCTCCTGATTTTTAACCGTATGGGAGGAGAGTTTATTCCTACCCTTGAAGAAGGTGATTTAACCGTGGAAGTTTCCATGATGCAGGGAACTTCCCTTTCTCAGGCCATTGAAACATTCAGCAAAGCAGAAAAAATAATAAAAGAAAATTTTCCGGAAGTTAAACAAGCAGTTACCCGCATTGGCAGTGCTGAAATCCCTACTGACCCAATGCCCTTTGAAAGAGGCGATATGATGCTTGCCATGATGCCAAAAGAACAATGGAAGACAGCCCGGACCAAGGAAGAAATGATAGAAAAAATGGAGAAAGCCTTATCTGTTTTACCCGGATTAAATGTTGAGGTCACGCAACCGATGCAAATGCGTTTTAATGAACTGATGACGGGGGTCAGACAGGATGTGGCGATTAAAATTTTTGGCGACGATCTGGATATATTGACCCAACAGGCTAACCGTGTGGCGAAACTTATCACCCCGGTAAGGGGAGTAACTGAGCCTTTTGTAGAAAAGGTTAGCGGCCTGCCCCAGGTTGTAGTAGAATATAACCGGGATAAAATTGCACAATATGGCCTGAATATCAGTGACGTGAACATGGTTTTAAAAACTGCATTTGCCGGAAGCGTTGCCGGTGTCGTTTTCGAGGGAGAAAAAAGATTTGACATGGTAGTCAGGTTACAGCGAGATTTAAGGGAAAATATTGTCAACATCGAGAACCTGTTTATCCCATTGCCTTCCGGTAATAAAGTTCCGCTGGGTCAGGTTGCCAATATTGCGTTTAAGGATGCCCCGGCCCAGATTTCCAGGGAGGATGGCAAGCGAAGGATTTATGTCGGTTTTAATGTCCGCGGCCGGGATGTGGAAAGAACGGTTACAGATATTCAGCAAATTTTAAATAAAAACCTGAAACTACCAGCGGGATATTATATCACTTACGGAGGCCAATTTCAGAACCTGAAAGAAGCAAAAGCGAGATTATCCATTGCGGTACCAGTTGCCCTGTTTTTAATTCTTTTTCTGCTTTTTATCAGCTTCCGTTCACTGAAGCAAACGCTGCTCATTTTTACTGCAGTTCCCCTTTCCGCTATCGGGGGTGTTTTTGCCCTGCTCATAAGAGGGATGCCGTTTAGCATTTCAGCAGGTGTAGGTTTTATCGCGTTGTTTGGGGTGGCTGTTTTAAATGGAATCGTCCTGATTGGGTATTTCAACGATTTAAAGAAAGAAGGGATAGCAGATATTTATCAGCGCGTTATGGAAGGCACTAAAGTGAGGTTGAGACCGGTACTTATGACGGCATCGGTTGCATCGCTTGGGTTTCTGCCAATGGCGCTTTCTTCCAGCGCCGGTGCAGAAGTGCAAAAGCCGTTGGCAACGGTAGTAATTGGTGGATTGATGACCGCAACCTTCCTTACCTTATTTGTATTACCCTGCTTGTACATTTTATTTTCCCGCAAAGAAAAGTTGAAGAGAATGAAAGTTCCATCATCCGCTAAAATGATATTGGTGTTGGTTGGTTTATCATTATTGAGCACTCAAATAGTTAAAGCGCAGGAAAAGCCATTAAGCCTGCGAGACTGCATTAATATCGCCTTGCAAAATAACCTACAGATAAAAACTGCGTCCCTGGAAGTGGCCCAAGGCAACGTCCTGGAAAAATCTTTTTTCGATCCGGGCAAGACAAATATTATGCTTACGCAGGACCCTACCAGCGGTGGCAATATTGATAATTCACTCGGGATTACGCAAAGTTTTGCTTTACCCGGCCTATATAAAAGTCAAAAAGCCGTCTTCCGGCAGCAGACCCTGCTTTCAGAAAAATCAAAGGCAATTACCGAAGCAGAAATTACAAGGAATGTCAAGGAAGCATACTACCATTATCTCTATGGGAGGGAAAAAATCAAGCTGTTGAATTACCTCGATAGTATTTATAGTGACTTCGCCCGGAAAGCGGAAGTAAGACTGAAAACAGGCGAAACATCCAACTTGGAAAAAATTACCGCCCAAAACAAGTACCAGGAAGTGCAATTATTAAAAATGGAAGCAGAAGCAGATATAAGGCTATATGAACTTGCCCTGCAGCAATTCATGAACACAACGCGGGCGTTGCTGTTGCAGGATACTACATTGACTCCAATCACGTCGGTTAACGCTATTGATACTTCCACAATAGCGAATCCTGCATTGGATTATTACAGGCAGAATATTAATGTGGCAAACGCTAAAATAAAATTAGAAAAAGCAAAGATGTTGCCTGAATTTACTTTAGGGTATAGACATCAATTGTTGATTTCCGGTTTTGATCCGGCAAAGATCAACCGGGGATATTTTCCCGGAACACGCATTGGGGGCCTGGAATTAGGTGTAGGCGTTCCACTGTTCGGCGGCGCTTACAAAGCAAAGATCAATGCGGAAAAAATCGGCGCATCAATAGCACAATCGCAGTTAATGAATACACAACTTCAACTTAAAACAAAACTACAACAGGGTTATCAGCAATATCTCAAGTACAAGCAATCAGTAGATTACTATCAATCATTGGGCTTGAAACTGGCCGATGAGCAGATTCGTGTGGCTCAGTTCGCCTTTAGCAAAGGAGAAATAGGTTATATAGAGTATATACAGAATCTTTCAATAGCCATTCAAAGCAAATTGAATTATTTAAATGCAGTTAACCTTTACAATGAATCTATTATTAACCTGAATTACCGGCAGGGCATTAAATAAACACTCATAAAGAAAACATTATACCAATGAAAAGGAAATTATATAGTATACAAATTTTGCTCTATGCAGTTATAATAGTATCTGTTGGATCGTATTCCTGTGGCAATAAGCCTGTTGAGAACAAACCAAAAACCGAAAAGCCCGAAATCAACGGCGAAAAACAGGAATCTGCCGGAACTGTTGAATTGACTTCAGAGCAAATAAAAGCAGTCGGCATCCGGATAGGAAATATTGAACATAAAAACCTGAATTCGGTAATTAAAGCCAGCGGGCAATTGGTCGTACCACCTCAGAATAAGGCTGATGTTAATGTGTTGATAGGAGGGATTATAAAAAAAATCAATGTGATGGAGGGGCAATCCGTGAGTAAAGGACA
>JAYVXJ010000690.1:0-4204 GCA_043785285.1 Chitinophagaceae bacterium | reverse complement strand
AACTCCAGCTTATCGAGTTTGCCTTTCAGCGGAACGCCCTGGACGGCAACATTGCGGACTGTTCTTTCAATACTCACGATCTTGTTCCAGGAGTGGACGTATTTATTATAGTACTCAGGTAAAACAATATGACCGTATTCCATTCGCCGGGCGAATTGTTCTTTGGTGAAACTTTCGCGGTGCCGGTTCATGTACCAGTCGAATGAAGTTAAGAAGAAAGATACCCCGGCAAACAGGTTGTTGTTGTCCTGCATGTTCCGGAACAATTGCTCAAGTGCATAATGGACAGCGGAACCGAATTCCGTGTTTTCATTTTTGGGTGAAGGGATGCGGAGTAGGTTTTTATAATAGAATTCGAGTGGACATTTCAGAAAATTATTGAGCGCCGTCACGTTCATCTGGAAATTATCCAGCAGCCTGTTTACAAAATCCAATTCGACCCTTTCAATTTCGGGAGCTTGTTCGCCCTGCAGGAGGAGTACCTGGAAATCGGTAATTGCCTGTTTGGATAATACCGGTTTTTCGGTAATCAGTTCAAATCCGG
Source organism: Chitinophagaceae bacterium (assembly GCA_043785285.1). Classification (GTDB taxonomy): domain Bacteria; phylum Bacteroidota; class Bacteroidia; order Chitinophagales; family Chitinophagaceae; genus Puia. The sequence continues at coordinate 3,660 of JAYVXJ010000690.1, read as the reverse complement.
AACGCAGCTCTTCGATAAAAACGGAAGGCTCAGCATCCTTTCCGTCATTGCGGAATCGGTTGTACGAAATAAAAAGATGACGCTCTGCCCGCGTGAGGGCAACGTAAAAAAGCCTTCTCAGTTCTTCATTATCTTTTTCTTTTTCCTGCGAAAGGAATAAAGTATCGGGATAATGAAAAGCGCTTGCCGGCTTTTTCTTTTTCTCCCAATAATGGGCATTACAACCGGCAATGAAAACATATTCAAATTCCAGTCCTTTGGATCCATGAACGGTCAGCAGATTAACGGAATCCACACGGCCATTCACTTCTATCAGTGGCAGCGAAATATCTTCATTGTCCATCAGTTCAAGATGAGTGACCAGTTGCTTCAAATTCATGGAAGGATTCCGGCTTGTTTCCTCTTTGATGAAATCGAAGAATGCGGTAAGAATCTGCAACATCTCCAATTTTTCAGGGCTGATCATGATTTCATTCAGGATGCCTGTTTCCCGGTATATGCATTCAAACAAAGATTGCAGGGTGGTATTCGATACTTTGCTGATCAGCGATTCCAGTATGCGCCCTGCGGTAACAAGTTGGGCATTCAGTTGCTGGGGAAAAAGATCCTGGACCGGCTGATTGCTTTTATCGTTCAGCCATTTCCGCAACGAGGTTTTTTGCGGGGTATATTGTTTTTGGGCAACTTCCGATGTGAGGTTTGCAATTTCGATGGCCGGAATATGGAACCATTCCCCATGCAGGATTTCAAATAACATTTCATCTCCGCTGAAGGGAATTTCATGTTCTGTCACCAGGTAAGAGATGATCAATAAGATCTTATTGATTAAGGGATCTTTCAGCAGGTTGACACTTCGTTTACTGTAAACCGGCAGGTTCTTCAGTTTAAAATATTGGAGCAACTCTTCGCCGTATTTGTTTTCTTTATAAATAATGCCGATCCTGCCGGGCAGAACGCCTATGGCAATTAATTGTTCCACCTGCGTAACGATATCAATCATTTCTGTGCGCTCCGTATCGTATTCCCGGATAACGGGAAGATGGGTAAGCAGGCGAACATGTTCATTCGAAGAGAGGAGGTCCTTGCTTAAGCCAGCAATTTTATTAATCAAACGCTCTAAATTCCGGTCGATAAGGGTTTTTGAAACATCAAGTATCGGCTGGGTAGAGCGGTAATTGTTAGTTAGTACAACAGTCAGCAAATCCTTTTTATATTTTTTTTCAAAATCAAGCATATTGTCCATGCTTGCACCCTGGAAACGATAGATACTCTGATCATCATCCCCCACTACAAACACATTAGGTTTATCCCAGAAATTGATAAGCAGTTCTACCAATTGGTTTTGGGTTCCGCTGGTATCCTGGTATTCATCCACGAGCAGGTAAAGATATTTTTCCTGGTAACGGCGCAACAGTTGTTCATTTTCTGAAAAGACCTTGATCACCCAATTGATCATATCGTCAAAATCGTAGCGACTTTTACTGCGCATCAATTGCTGGAAAGGTTCAAATTCATTTGCAGCTGCGCGTAGCTTGTTCATGCGCGTTAGTTCTTCATCGAGATCTGCCTGTTTTTTGTCGCCCTTCTTAAACCCCTTTCCATTTATTTTATAGATGTATTTATCCCGGGTTGGAATGTCCGCAAGATATTCGTCAATCTTTTTACCAATAAAAGCGGGCGTCCAACCTTCCTTTTTCATGGTGCTGAATAGTGAACGCAGATTTTGGACTTCATAATAAGCATCGCTCCGGAATCTTTTGAGCGGATGATTTTTCGGGAAGGAATCGATGAGTAGTTTCAGGTATTCAATTTGTTCCAGTACAGAAACCGGATCTAAGGTGGTTTTCTCGAAGTAGGAAAGATTATCCTGAATGATATCATTGCAGAAAGCATGAAAGGTGTAGATATTTACTTTATAAGCATCGGGTCCGATGAAAGAAAGTAAACGACGGCGCATAGCGATGGCACCGGCATCGGTATACGTGAGACAAAGTATATTTCCCGGATCCGTATCGGTTTCCATTAGTATTTTTCCGATCCGGGCGCCGAGAATCTGGGTTTTTCCTGTTCCCGGGCCGGCAATCACCATTACCGGACCCTCCAACGTATCCACAGCCAGCTTTTGTTGGGGGTTGAGTTTTTGGTAAAGTTTGCTAAAGACTTCGTTTTGATTCATATATGATTGAAAAGGTATTCAAAATCCGGAAACTTTCTTAAATCCGGAATATTATTCCTACTGTTTTATCGTTATACATCGGTACAATCCGATATAATCCGAAATATGAAGAACCCCCAGTCGTTCAAAGTGTTCATTGTTGAAGATGATTTGTGGTATGGCTCCATGCTGGAGCACTATCTTTCCCTGAATCCGGAATATGAAGTTAAACGATTTGAATCACCTGATGATTTCTTCGCCAGTCTTCATGAAGTGCCTGACGTGGTTACACTCGACTATTCCTTACCGGGTAGTGATGGTACCGAAGTACTACGGAAGATCAAAGAATTCAATCCGGATATCCGCGTCATTATTATTTCGGGACAGGAAGATGTGGCTACCGCGATCAATCTTCTGAAGAACGGGGCTTTCGATTATATTGTAAAAGACGATGATACCAAGGACCGTCTCTGGAACAGTATCCTGCATCTGCGGGAAATCAGAAACCTGAAAGAAGAAGTGGAAAGCCTGAAAAATCAGGTGGGCCGCAAGTATGATTTTTCCCAAATCATTATCGGGAAGAGCGAGCCGATGGAGAAAGTATATGCACTGATAGAAAAAGCATCCAAAACAAATATTACGGTATCCGTTTCCGGGGAAACCGGATCTGGTAAGGAATTGGTAGCCAAAGCCATTCATTATAATTCTGAAAGACATAAACAACCTTTTGTTGCCGTGAATGTGGCAGCCATCCCGAAAGAATTGTTGGAAAGCGAATTATTCGGGCATGAAAAAGGATCTTTTACCGGAGCTGTTACCCGCAGGATAGGAAAATTTGAAGAAGCAGATAAAGGAACTTTATTTCTGGATGAGATCGGGGAGTTGGACATAAACCTGCAGGCAAAGCTGCTTCGTGTATTGCAGGAAAGAGAGATCACGCGTATCGGTGCCAATGCTGTGTTGCCCATTAATGTGCGCATCATCGTAGCCACACATAAAAATTTGTTGGAAGAAGTAAAGAATAAAACTTTCCGGGAGGATCTGTATTATCGGTTAGTCGGTTTGCCGATCCAGCTTCCGCCATTGAGGGAAAGAGGAACTGATATTGCGGTTCTGGCAAAAAACTTTGTTGACAATTTCTGTAAAGAGAACAAAATTACGCGGAAGGTACTCACGCCGGAAGCCCAGCAAAAGCTCACTTCGTATCCATTTCCAGGGAATGTGCGGGAGTTGAAATCCATTATGGAACTAGCCGTGGTGATGAGCGATGAGGAATCCATCTTACCGGAACATATTACCCTGAATGCTTCTACCAGTATCAGTGATTTGTTGAATCGCGAGACCACATTAAGAGAATTTGAGAGCCAGATCATACAGCATTACCTCGACAAGTATGATAAAGATGTGTTGCTGGTAGCCCGGAAGCTGGACATTGGAAAGTCTACGATTTACCGGATGATACAAAATGGTGAACTGAAAAGTAAGTAGTGTTACGCGTGATGCGG
>JAYVXJ010000689.1:0-13246 GCA_043785285.1 Chitinophagaceae bacterium | reverse complement strand
TTCGATTTCCGTGAGTTCTACCCGGATCCGGGAGGCCATTTCTGTTGGGGATATGGAAACAGCCAATATTTTACTGGGCTACACTTTTTTTTTCAGCGGAACTGTGGTGGAAGGTAATAAGCTGGGCAGAACGATCGGCTATCCAACAGCAAATCTTCAGATAGCAGATCCCTTTAAGTTGTTACCTGGGGATGCCGTATATGCCGTGGACGTTATCCTAGATGATGATCCGGAACAGCGGTTAAAGGGGATGATGAATATCGGCTATCGTCCAACCGTGGATGGAAGTAAAAAAGTAATCGAGGTAAATATTTTCGATTTCGATCGCCTGATCTATGGAAGAATATTGACCGTTTTTGTAAAAAGATTTTTGCGGGGTGAACAACGGTTCAGTGGATTGGACGAACTGAAAGCGCAGTTGGAGGAAGATAAGCGGGAAGCATTAATGTGCTAATCTGAACCCTCATTTGCATATCTCATGACTACCTGTTCACCTTGGTTTTCCCATTTACACATTTTCCCATTTGCTCTCAAATTATCTTCACAATCAGTTCCTTCATCAGCGATGCATCTTCTGTTGCCGCGCTATTCACGCCAACACTTTTCAGATTGTATTGATGCAGCAAAAGCAGTGTATTTTCGATTCCGGATAAGCCGTAGTTTTTAGCTGCCAGTAAATAATCCTTTACAAAAAAGGGAGAAACACCCAGGGCGGATGCGGCTGTCTTCTCATCCTTCGAGGGTATCCCAAACAACATATATGTTTTACTGAAAAAATTATAAAGTGCAGGAAGAACAAGCTGGATCGGAGCCGCTTTAGGATTGCTTTCAAAATATTGTACGATCCGGAATGCTTTGGCCAGGTCTTTTTTCACCAGTGCATTCTGCAACTCGAATACATTGTATTCTTTGCTTATGCCAACGAACTCCTCGATATCATCTTCATTGATCGTTTTACGTTCCCCCAGGTTTATCGCCAGTTTATCAATTTCACTGTTGATCCGGATCAGATCATTTCCGATATGATCAATCAATAGTTTAAGTGCCTTCTGATGGATGGAGAATCCTTTGGATTGAAGCAGTTCGGTTATCCACTCGGGAAGCTGATTCTCATATATTTTTTTGGTGGACAGCAATTCACCTTTTTCTTTTAAGAGCCTGGCCAGCTTACTGCGCCCGTCTACCTTCTTGTCCTTATATGAAATGATAAATAGGGTGGAAGAAAGAGGTTGCTGAATATAAGGTTCCAGTTTAGCTATATCCCGCATTTGCTGCGCTTCTTTCAACAGCACAACCTGTTTTTCCGAGAACATGGGATAACGCATGCACGCATTCACCACCGCAGCCCAATCTGCATCTTTTCCATAAAAAACAGACTGGTTAAACGCCTTTTCTGAATCCGTTAGCAGGTGGGCTTCTGCATAATCCATAACCTGGTTGATAAAAAAAGGTTCATCTCCTTCCAGCCAGTAAATAGGCTTATATATCTTTTTTTTCCAGTCGCGTATAATCTGTTCAGCAGACAAATAATTTCGTTTTTATATTAGTGCGCAAGATATTCTTTAAAGATATAAAAGTCATTTTCCAGCTTCCGATTACCTTTTAGTAAACAGGGGTTACCAAGAACAAAGCGGCTAAAAAAGCGGCTAAACGACTGAAAATGCGCCTAAAAGAAGCAAAAATTGAATTTGGCATGGTTTTAGACAAATCCCATCAATGGAAACAGACCTAACCCTCCGTTTCCCGTACAAAAAACATATTTTTAAAATAAAAAGAACAAACCATGAGCACAACCAATTATCCATCAGCGACTCCCCAAAGTCAGCCTCCGAAAAAAGATTTTAAGAATCTGGTTATCGGTTTACTGGCAGCCGGATTTCTCGGTACCTGGGGTTATCTGCTTTGGAACAACAACAAGCAGGAACAGGTTCAGCAAAACCAACAAACGCAAATCGCGAAAGTAACTGACGAAAAAGGTACGTTACAAAAAAACTTCGATGATGCATTAGTTCGCCTGGATTCCCTTACCGGAACCAACAATCGTTTGAATTCCCAACTGACCGGTGCAAATTCTGATATCGCTAAAAAGAAAGCTGAAATCAGAGGCATTCTGGGAAAGAGAAACGCTACTGTGGCTGAATTGAACAGAGCTAAGTCGTTGATCAATGAACTGAATGGTAAAATTTCAGATCTTCAAAAACAAGTTTCAGATCTGACCACTCAGAATACACAGCTGACATCAGACAAAACACAGTTGACAACTGATAAAGAAAAGTTGACTTCTGATCTGCAGACTACCACAACAGCAAAAGAAGATCTCGAAAAGAAGGTAGATATCGCTTCTACTCTGAATGCTTCTAACATCGCTGTTACTCCGGTGCACGATAAGAAAAATGGTAAAGAAAAAGTTACTACCACAGCAAAACGCGTTGACAAACTGATTATTTCCTTTGATGTAAATAACCGTATCGCGCAAAATGGCCAGACTGATGTATATGTATGCATCACCGGTCCTGATGGCAAGCCTATTTCTGTACCTGCATTGGGTTCAGGAACATTTGCCAGCCGCGAGGAAGGCGACAAGATCTTCACTGCTAAAGTTCCTGTTGATATTGAAGCAGGTAAATCCAAATCAGTACAGTTCGCCTGGAAACAAAATGGCGAATTCCAGAAAGGCAGTTACAAGATTGAAATTTACCACAATGGTTTCAAAATTGGCGAAGGCGTTCGAGAGTTGAAGAAAGGTGGATTATTTAGCTAAGGTTAAGGTTCTCTTTTAAATACAAAGGGCCGGAAGTTCATCAATGAGCTTCCGGCCCTTTTTTGCCGTTAAACGCATCCGATTTCTTTAGCTATTTTTTTACCCGCCTAAGGCCAGTATCCGTCTCCTTGTGCAGTTGGTTTTAACGGCAGCATTGGGCCGCCTTTTACCGATTATTTCTAAGTTTCCCTAACATCCCAAATAATTAATCAGAACTTTGGATTTTATTTGAAATGAAGCTGTAAAAAGGGGGGAGTTTAATTCCATTTAATTCAGGTATATGAATAATCTAAATGATTTCTCGGAAATGGCTGAAAGCTATATTTCCGAAAGCAAAAAAAATCCGGTCTATCCGTCAAAGGAATCGCTCGAAAAAATGCAACATTTAAGAGAACCGTTTCCTGAAAACCCGATGAATGCTTCGGACGTATTGTCGTTGCTGAATGTAAAAGGTTCTCCGGCTACGGTAAAATCTACCGGGGGAAGGTATTTCGGATTTGTAAACGGAGGTTGCCTGCCGGCAGCCATGATGGCGAAATTACTGGCAACCGTTTGGGATCAGAATGCAGGTCTTTTTCTTATGTCGCCTATAGCAGCCCTTCTGGAAGAGATCAGCAGTGAATGGCTGTTGAAAATTTTTGGACTACCTGTTAATACCGCAGTCGGATTTGTAACAGGGGCTACCATGGCCAATTTTACAGCTCTTGCAGCAGCGCGCCATACGTTGTTAAAAAAAGCAGGTTGGGATGTTGAAGCGCAGGGATTATTTCATGCTCCGGAGATTACTGTCATAACTGGTGATGAGGTCCATGTTAGTGTTTTAAAAGCCTTAAACCTGATCGGATTTGGAAGAGAACGGATCAGGAGGGTTCCGACAGATGCCCAGGGCAGAATAATAGCAGAAAAGATACCGACTATTGAAGGCCCATCTATCCTCTGTTTGCAGGCAGGCAATGTAAATAGTGGATCATTCGACCCTATACTTGAGATTTGTCACGGGGCTAACCGGGATAATACCTGGATCCATGTGGACGGCGCCTTTGGTTTATGGGCCGGCGCATCAGCAAAAATGAAACAGCTGGTAAAAGGAATTGAACTGGCAGATTCCATAGCAACAGACGCACACAAATGGCTTAATGTTCCCTATGATAGCGGATTGGTGTTCGTAAAAGATAAGCAGGCACTTTTTAGCGCTCTCTCCGCTTCGGCGGCATATCTGCCGGAGATCAACAAACGCGATCCTTTTCAATTTGTGCCGGAAATGTCCAGGCAGGCACGGGGAGTAGCCGTTTGGGCTGCCTTAAAATCTTTGGGTAAAAAAGGTCTGGCCGATATGATCGAAAGTAACTGCCGCCATGCCCGGCAATTTGCCGAAGGTCTTCAAAAGGCTGGCTTTACCATTTTAAATGAAGTAGTACTCAATCAGGTATTGGTGAGTTTTGGCGATTCGGACACAACTCTGAATATCATAAAAAAAATACAGGAAGAAGGCACCTGCTGGTGTGGAGGAACTACCTGGAAGCAAAAACCGGCTATGCGCATCAGTGTTAGTTCCTGGGCCACCACCGACGAAGACGTAAGCCTGTCGTTAGCTGCGATGTTGAAGGTTGCAGAGAAAGAGACTAAAAAATAATTGAGCCTGCAGAATACAATACAAATCCTGCTCAGGATAGAAAATTCTGCATTTTATTCCAGCGTGTAAGAAAACACCAATTTCTGCGTTTATATTTTTTATCCTACCCGGCTTAAGAATTCAGACCAATACCTATAAAAATTGCAGATGAGATCTTTTATCCTATTTCTGGCAGTCCTCGCCTGCTGTTATCAATCTTATGGACAGAAAAAATGCCCTCAGTATTCCCGGTTATATACGTTTTACAAAGGGAATGAGCCCAAGCTTTTTACAGACAGCTTAGGTAGACGACCGGAATTCCCTTTTTTACAACGGATACATGGAGTAACGAGTCCTGAACTTTTTATCAAGGCCATCCGGGACACCGTTAAACAGCGGAAGTATGCCAGGGAATTCAAGGCGTTCGACCTCTTGTTGCGCAATTCCGGATTCACCCATGGGTATAAAGACTTGCATATTAAGCGTGTGACCAAGGTTTTTATCAGTCCCGGCACAATTGGCAACCTGGGCTTTTATAATAAGGAAACTGATGTGATCAACTACGAATATGTTATACTTAGTCCGGCCGGTGAAGACCCTGCCGGCACATCTGCCTGGAAACTGACCAATGCTTCCGGATGTTTTTTATACATTCTACACACTTGTGGAAATGGTTTTTATCCCAATGAATCTGCCGGCGGCGCTGGTAGCCGCATTTTTGGAAGTACTGCAGGCGGAGCTTGTTGTAAAATTGTTTCCGTGCATCCGCAGTTAAAAGTTCCTGAACAGAAAAAAGATTCCATTGAAAGGCCCGTTCGCCTGACCATGAATCATTATGAGGGCACGCTCATCCCTTCTCATCATAAAAAGAAGGTATACGATACCCTTGTGCAGCTTATCCGGCATAAGGACACGGTGGTTTATATTAAAGATAAAAATATTGTACCCTGGAAGCTGCAGATGAATAGTCAACCACGGCAAATTAAAGTTTGCAGGGATACCACTATCCAACTGAATATTCCATTGGTTGCAGATTCATTGGCACAAACGGATCCTAATACGGCAATCACTTATTTACTTGCAGATACCGTTTTTAAAAAAGAGGAAACAAAATACGAAAACACCTGTAATACCAAGTGGGAGATCGCCGTTGATGCTGGTAAATCGGTTAATTCCATTCCACGATTGGACGATCCCGTTCAGCACACACAAACCAATGGGGCGCAACTTACCGGAGAACTGGCTATTTCACGGATCTTCAGTCATTCGTTCCAGTTGGGCGTTTCCGCTTCCTATATGATCCTTTCCTATCAGGATGATATTAGTTATCCGGGTACAGTGCCTGGCACTTACAATACCATCTATCTGGGAAAACCGGTTGTGCCCGTTCAGTTATTTGGAAAATTCACGATCGGCAAACCCATCGGATTTCAATCGAATATATCTTTATCACTCGGTTATTCCATACCGACAAACGGCAAAATAGAAAACAACGGAAATACGCTGACCACCAAACCTAATATGAAAGGAGATTTTACTGCCGGTTTTAAATTAGGAGTAGCTTATTTCTTTTCCTGTAAATTCGGGGTGGCTGTATCATTTGCCGGTCAGTATTTTAATAATAAGGGTGATTTAATGAATTACAACATTTTTGCCCTTCCGGTAACGGGTGGAATACGGGTGCGCTTTTAAAATTTATATATTCCCTTTTTTCAATTCTTCCACTGCGTGATGAGCAGCGCGGGCAGCAAAAGCCATATATAAAATCGAAGGACTCTGATTTCCGGTACTGGTCATACAAGCTCCATCCGTAACAAAAACATTTTTGCAATGATGCAATTGATTCCATTCATTGAGTAAAGAAGTTTTGAAATCTCTGCCCATCCGGCAACCGCCCATCTCGTGGATATCCAGGCCAGGAGCCTGTTTACTGTCGAACGAACGTATATTTATGCAACCCGCTTTTTCCAGCATTTCTGCACTTTGCGTCCCAAAATCAACAACCATTTTATCTGCGTTATCATCATAGTCGATAGCCGTGATCAATTGGGGAATACCCCAGGGATCTTTTTGATCCCGGCTCAAACGGACATGATTGGATTCCCTCGGAATGGTTTCTCCCTGCATATACATACCTGCCATCCAGGGTCCCGGCTCCGTAAGCGCTTCTTTGTAGTCAGCGCCAATTCCGGCATCCATCCCGCTGTTATAGTAAGCAGAGCGGCGTGACCAAACAAAGGTCAGGAAGCCACCTAAATAATCGGTATCCTTTTTATGCAGATTCCGGTAATTAGCTATAATCGGATTTGTCGGGTTTCTCCCATAGGTATATTTATCTTCAAACCCGTTAAAGGTTCCATTTACGCTACCCCGGTAATTATGAAAGGCCATGAATGTTCCTAAAAGGCCATTGTCATTTCCCAACCCATTTGGAAAACGGGAAGAAGTAGAATTCAGTAAAATCAAATTGGTATTTAAACAGGCTGCGTTCACAAAAATTACGCTTGCAAAATAGTCAGTCGTTTGTTTAGTTAGGTCATCTATAATCCGTACGCCTGTTGCTTTTCCCTTTTTTTCATCGTAAATAATGGAATGGACAACAGCATGTGGTCGAACGGTTAGATTTCCTGTTTTTTTGGCCCAGGGCAAGGTAGAAGACACGGAACTGAAGTACCCACCATACGGACATCCACGGGTACAGAGATCGCGGGCCTGGCACTGGCCCCGTCCTTGTTGTAAATGGATCTCATTTGGTTTTGTTAAATGCGCCCATCGGCTATGCACCATGAAACGGTCTTTATAATTAGACCGGATCTTTTGTTGAATCTCCTGTTCAACGCAACTCATTTCAAATGGCGGCAGATAATCTCCGTCAGGCATGGCCTCCAGGCCATCGGAACTACCGCAAATGCCGGCGAATTTTTCTACATGGGAATACCAGGGCGCAATATCCCGGTATCTTATTGGCCAGTCAATGGCATATCCAAAGCGGTCCGGAGCTGTGAATTCAAAATCACTCCATCGCTGGCAGGCGCGACCCCACATAATGGATTTACCACCTACCTGGTAACCCCTGATCCAGTCGAATGGCTTTTCCTGGATGTAAGGATGTTCCTTATCTTTTACAAAGAAATGATGGGTATCTTCTGTAAACGCATAACACTTGCTGATGACCGGGTTTTCTTTTTTAAGTGCGAGCGTATTTTCACCACGATGTTCAAAATCCCATGGGTCCCTGGTAGCGGTAGGATAATCCCTGATATGTTCAATATTCCTACCCCGCTCCAGTACCAGGGTTTTTAATCCAAGCTCACATAACTCTTTTGCGGCCCAGCCGCCGCTGATGCCAGATCCGATTACAATAGCATCAAATGTATTTTGCGGCATACAATCGTTTTAAAAAATAGATTTTAAATTTACGGAAAATAAATAAGGGAGCCCTATTTACACCTATTAAAGAAACGGGATATGATAATTTCAGGCTGACCGGTTGTTACAGTTTTGGATTCCGCTTCAACTCTTTTTTATTGTGTGGATATGTTTTTTGGAACTCCGGCAGGCGCTTTTAGAGGAAAAATTCTTCAAACCATTTTTTACTAATCAGGAAAGGAATAAGAAGTGCATTTATACTCATAATAATGACAATCCCGGTTAAAAGCCCCTTGAATTCATGAGCGTACCTGGCATTTTCCGAACCTTGCATTCCAGCCGTCAACCAAAGAACGATTATCATTATGATTACTGTTAATACAAGATAAATGAGATTCCCGCGGGTGGAGATCTTGTGTATTAAAAAATAAAACAGGCCAATAAATACAAAGATCAGGTTAATAACAAAGATAATGCTGGATACATTGATGATCTCAGACAGTGGAAATCCGGTAGAAAACCGGAAGATAATATTATAAAACAAGCTGACGATGGTTGCAACCAATCCGGTAAATAAGCCGGTCATTAAAGCTTTTGATAAGGGAGTACGTTGTTCGTAGCTGTTCATTTTAATTCAAGTTGTATTTATACACCAGGATAATGCAAATTAGGGATTTTCAAATTGGACAGGCAAATTTAGGCAATCGGCAAATAATTTAAAGAGAAAACAGGTTATTTTTTATCTTAGGCAATACCAACTCTTTCTGCATATGCCGCAATCAGTAGTTCCGTTTAATATGGAGGTCCACTATACAAGATGAACACAAAAAGTTTTTGTCCGGTATATTTTTAATATGGAGAAGGACTTACAGAAGTCCAGCCTCCGTCAATAACCAGGCACTGACCAGTAATATGTTTTGCCTTTTCAGATACCAAAAACAAAGCAGCCTGAGCTATGTCTGAAACATAAGCCGGGCGCCCCATAGGCGTAATGGCTGACCAGGTTTTTTCATATTCCCTGTCTTCCATTGTCCTTTCTGTTAAAGTAGCACCGGGTGCTATCGTATTTACATTGATATGATATGCGGAAAGTTCCACGACCAGGTTTTTTGCCAGCATTTCCAGCGCCGCTTTACTCATACCATATGCCGCCAGGTTTTTGTGCGCCTGATGTCCGGTTACAGAAGAAGTAAATAATAAGGATCCCCCTGACCCTTGCCTTTTCATTTGATTTGCTGCAGCCTGAGCCAGAAAGAAAGTACCGCCCAGATTGACCTGCAATACCCTGAAAAAAGATTCGGGTGTATACGTCAGGAAGTCTCCAAACAAAGTAATGCCTGCATTTGCAATCACAATATCCAGTTTTCCGAATATTGAAACTGCTGTTGAAACCATTTTTTGAATAAAGACCAAATCGCCGGAGTCGCCCGCCATCGCCAGGCATTTGCCGTTGGTTTCTTCCTGAATACGTTTGGCTGCTTTTTCAGCAAATGCAGGATCAAGATCATTCAGAATTACCAATGCACCCTCCATGGCTAATTGCCTGCCCATTTCAAACCCGATCCCCTGCCCCGCTCCGGTAACAATGGCAACCTTTCCGGAAAAATTTTTATCTGGCATAACACTATAAATTTTGACTTCTAGTGAGAATCTTTTAATACGTCACTGCCGCTGCCACCTTTTAAAAAGTCGAGGTCAGCACCCAGGTTCGCCTGCTCAACATGTTGCTGATATAGCCAGCTGTATCCGCGGCCCGCCGCGTTAGCAACGGGTTTTAACTTCTTTTTTCTTGCTGCAATTTCCTTTTCAGCAAGTTCGATATGCAGTTTTTTATTCGATACATCCAGCGTGATCAGATCCCCGTTTTTAACAATCGCCAGGGTACCCCCTATAAAAGCTTCAGGAGACACATGTAAGACCACGGTTCCAAATCCGGTTCCGCTCATTCTGCCATCCGAAATTCTTACCATGTCGGTCACTCCTTTTTCCAGTAATTTTTTTGGTATGGACATATTACCCACCTCCGGCATTCCGGGATAACCTTTGGGGCCAACATTTTTAAGTACCAGTACACTACTTTCATCTACTTCAAGTGCCGGGTCATCTATCCGGGCTTTATAATCATCTATATTTTCAAATACTACGGCTTTCCCGGTGTGGTGCATTAATGATATGCTCGCAGCAGAAGGTTTAATAACAGCCCCATCTTCGCATAAATTACCTTTTAAAACACTGATCCCTGCAACCGGATTGAACGGTTGCTTAATGGTTGCGATCACATCGCGGTTATAGCAATCACTATTTTTATATTGGTCAGCAATGGGTTTGCCGCTAACGGTAATTGCATCAACATTCAAAAAGGCATGCAGTTCCTTCATCACAGCCGGAATGCCACCGGCATAATACAGATCTTCCATAAAATATTTCCCGGAAGGTTGCAGATTAGCGATCAATGGAATCCCTTTGGTGTGTGTGTCAAAATCATCCATGGTAAGTTGCACGCCGATGCGCCCTGCAATCGCCAGCAAATGAATAATAAAATTGGTTGAACCGCCGATAGCTGCATTCGTAATAATCGCGTTTTCAAATGCGTGCCTGGTTAAAATATCAGATAATTTCAGATTCTCTTTTACCATATCTACTATACGCATACCTGAAAGATGGGCCAAAACCTTTCGCCTGGAATCGGCGGCAGGTATAGCTGCGTTCTCCGACAGGGAGAGCCCCAAAGCTTCCGTCATGGAGGCCATCGTGGAAGCGGTGCCCATAACAGCACAATGTCCGCTGGAACGCGCCATGCAGCCTTCGGCAACCTCAAAATCTTCCTGCGACATTTTTCCGGTTTTTTGGGCTTCAGCAAATCGCCACACATCAGATGTGCCAATATCTTTTCCCCTGAATTTTCCGGTGAGCATAGCACCGCCGGAAACAACAATAGCCGGAAGATCCACGCTGCAGGCGCCCATGATTAATGCAGGTGTTGTTTTATCGCAACCGCAAAGCAGCACCACCCCATCCATCGGATTGGCCCTGATGGATTCTTCTACATCCATACTCACGAGGTTGCGGAAAAGCATGGCTGTCGGTTTAATCAATGTTTCTCCCAGAGACATCACCGGAAATTCCACAGGAAAACCACCAGCCTCATAAATGCCGTGCTTAACAGACTCTGCGAGTTCCCGGAAATGCGCATTACAGGGCGTAAGCTCCGACCAGGTATTGCAAATACCGATTACCGGTTTCCCCCGAAATTCATGTGCAGGAATACCCTGGTTTTTCATCCATGCCCGATAAATAAACCCATCTTTACCGGTACGCCCAAACCAATTACTGCTTCTTAATTTCATTTCTCCTCAATTTATAATTAAAGATAAGTTTTGAATTTGAAGAATACAGACCGGAATTATATAAGCTAACTTAATACAATTCCATTTTTTAAAGAATTCTGATAGTTGACTTTATCAAAAGTATAGAGGTGAGGCGAACGGTGGGCGCCGATCTTCCGTTTTTCATCCAGTTTTTTAATCACTCCCAGCGAAATCAGTTTCTTTGGAAAATTACTGATATCCAGTTTTTTACCCAGTACGGTTTCATAGAGTGAATGTATTTCCGCGAGTGTAAATTTTTTAGGGAGCAGGTTGTATCCAATGGGATAATGATACAGTTGAACACGCAATATGTGTAAAGCTTCCGCAAACATTTGATTATGGTCAAAGCCCAGGGATGGAATCTGACCAATATCAAACCAGGCACAACTATCCGACATAAAATGAGGCTGGGGAATCACTTTTGAAAAATCAGTGATGGCATAAAACCCAATGGAAATGGTTTGATCCAGAAACCAGCAATCTTTACCAATTTCAATATCCATTAATGCAGACAATTTCTGATCATCAAACTCCTTTATCCTGTTTCTGCCCGGATCCCCGAAGGTTTTGAATTGCTGCAGAAAAAGGTTTTCAATTCCAGTTCTTTCCTTAACGATACGGGTTGCAGCCGCCGTAAGGGTTTCCGTTCTTTTAATATAGCCGCCGGGTAAGCAGAATCCGGCGATAGCCTTATTCTTAACCAGTAAAATTTTCAGCTGCTGATGATGATACCCGAAAATGGCGCAATCAATGCAAACATGCGAAACATACTGCTTATACCCATTCAGCACAAAATCTCTTATTTCTTTTTTTTGAATTGCCTTCATACCATTTATACACCTATTCCTTCAGTTGAAAGGAATAGCTTCCGGTTTTTATTTAGTAAAATTCACAAAATAAAAAATAATAACGCTATCTTCATTTAGTAAATTTAACTAAATGTAATTGATAAAAGACAACCAAACTAACGAAATAAAACATGCTTCGCCAACCATTCAAATCATTAGCTTTATTTAGTCCGGTATTTTCAGTAGTCGTTTGTCTTTCTCTTTTTTCCTGTAGTCACCCGGAAACCAAAACAGCTGACACCAAAAAGCCGGACGATAACCGTTTTACGCCGGTTGTATTAACCACACCGGGTGATTTTGATGAACCCATGAATTTCGAAGTTTTAAAAGACGGGCGGGTATTCATTAACGAACGCAAAGGCGCACTTAAAGTGTATGATCCCATAACCAAAACGGTCAGTCTTGTTGGTACCATACCGGTAAATACCAAATATACCAGCGCCGAAGGAGTGGTAACGGAAGCAGAGGATGGCTTTATTGGTTTTACCATTGATCCGGAATTCGACGAAAATCATTGGGCCTATTTATTTTACGCGCATCCGACGGTGAAAAAAAACATCCTTTCCCGTTGGGAAATAAAAGATGATAAACTCATTGAGGGCTCGGAAAAAGTATTGCTGGAGATCCCTACCCAGCGGGAAGTTTGTTGTCATACCGGTGGAGGAATGACCTGGGATGCCAACAGCAATCTTTATCTGACAGTTGGAAACAACACAGGTAATGTAGAAGATAAATCACAGACGGATGAACGTGCCGGTCGCAGTAGTTGGGATGATCAGCGGGGATCAGGAAATACCAATGATCTCCGGGGAAAGATTCTTCGTATACATCCGGAACAGAATGGCACGTATAGCATTCCGGAAGGAAATCTTTTTTTAAAAGGAACTGCTAAAACAAGGCCTGAAATCTATGTAATGGGCGACCGTAATCCGTGGCGGCCTTCCATTGACAGTAAGACCGGCTGGTTATACTGGGGTGAAGTGGGTCCGGATGCCAACGAAGACACGAAGACCACAAGAACGGGGAAGGATGAATTTAACCAGGCACGTAAACCCGGCAATTCCGGTTGGCCATATTTCATTGGAGAAAATGTGGGATATCCAGTCTATAATTATTTAACGGATTCTGTGTCTGGGCCAAAAGATCCCGCAAAGCCAATAAATAATTCGGTTAACAATACGGGTTTAAATGAACTGCCTCCGGCCATCTCTGCCTTTATTTCATATCCCTATGGAATCTCGGAAAAATTTCCTGAAGTAGGAACCGGTTCCCGATGTGCTGTAGGCGG
>JAYVXJ010000688.1:0-4213 GCA_043785285.1 Chitinophagaceae bacterium | reverse complement strand
AAATGCTTCAAATAAAAATAATTGATCAAAAGTAAAATATAAGTATTGAATAAAAGGTAATCATTATATATCTCTTCATAACCTTTCTAAATTTTCCCGTTTTGGACTTTAAAATATCTTATTTTACCTTATTCAAGTCTATTTTATAGAATAAATTTATTTATTTTTATCTAAACCGATACGAAAAGTAAATCATTTTTCTTTTAATACCTAACTTTATCCCTTTCGCAACGCAACAATTCAGGATACCTCACCTAATAAAACTGTTTTGAGAGATGTATACTGTTAACACTTACTTATCCATACATCGGATGCTCATATCTGTTTGCGCCTGCATTTTGTTTTCCGGCTGTGTTAGTCATGAAACAAATGTTTCTTCTGCACAGCTTGAAGTCAAAAAAGGAAAGGCCGTTGTTTTCAGCAACAGTCAGCTCGAACTGGAATTTAATAACCGGATGGCCTGCAAAATAAGGTACACAGATAAAAAAATGAGTCTGAATGTTACTAATGATTCCAGTTTGCCCACCCATTATCTTATTCTGTCCAATAAGATCCTTTCGGATTTTACGCTGGATTATGATAATATCAAAACCGGAAACAGTCTTACGGAATCGGGCCCTGCCACCCAACTGATACTCAAAGGCGTGAATAAAGAAACAGGGCTGATAAAAAAATTATTTATCACCCTGTACGATAAATATCCGGGAACGCTTTCCTGGAGGGCTTCTTACAGTAACGAATCCAATCATGCCCTGCTCATCAAAAAATCGGTCAGTGATTATTTTATGCTGGATGCTTCCCTGGTTGATAAAGATCAGCAACCAAATGATATGTGGACCTATCAGGGCATCGCCTATGACTGGGGAATGGATTATATGTTTCCTTTAAAATCCGGATTTCATCGCGAGAATTATACCGGAATCCAGCCGGCTTCACGAATGGGCGGTGGAGTTCCATTAATGGATTGCTGGACCCGGGAGATGGGTATCGCTATAACCCATCTGGAAAAAAAACCACTGCTGCTTTCTTTCCCGATTGAGGTTACCGGAAAAGGGCAAACCCTTGTTTCTATTCAGGATTCTCTGGAAAAAGAGCTTGCTCCAGGCGAAACGTATACTACCATTCGCACCGCGGTTATCACCCATAAACTGGATTTTTTCAATCCGCTTGCAACTTATGCTTCCCTGATGAAGGACCAGGGGCTTAGCATGCCAAAACCATCCCCCGAAACCTATGAACCTTTCTGGTGCGGATGGGGATATGAATCGGATTTTACACTGGCCCAGATATATGGCACACTTCCTAAAATAAAAGAACTCGGATTTAAATGGGTAGTGATTGACGACCGGTGGTTCGACCGGTATGGTGACTGGAATCCGAGAAAGGAAATATTTCCCGGAGGAGAAAAACAAATGAAGCAGTTGGTGGATTCCATCCACAAGTTCGGATTGCTGGCAAAAATCTGGTGGACACCTACCCTGGCTCAACCCGATGCTCCGCCCCCGGGAGGAAAATGGCCTTCACATAGTCCGGGAATGTCTGATGTGGTCCGGCAACACCCCGACTGGCTGGTGGTTGACCAACATGGAAATTATCCACGCTGTCCCAGAAATATGTATTTTCTGAACGCAAGCCTGCCCGCAGTACAGGAACACGTTCGTCAACTCACACGTAAGTTCATTGAAGAATGGGGATTTGATGGACATAAACTGGATGCATACTGGGTAGAGCCTCCAAGTTATGATGCAGCTACACCAAACCATGCGGCTTCTTATGAAGACGTACCGGAACTGATTAAAATAATTCAGGAAACGTCCAAATCCATAAAACCTTATAGCGTTACAGAAATCTGTAATTGCGGAACACCGCAGGATTTCTTCCAATCGCTGCATATTGATCAACCCGTGGTGGCAGATCCCACCAGCTTCACGCAGGTTCGTTTCCGGGTAAAAGCTTTTAAAGGGCTATGGGGGCCGCAATGTCCTGTTTTTACGGACCATGTTGAACACGTGGCCACCTTCACTGATCCCGTTATTCATTATGTGGAGGATAATGATAAAAGCTCCGGTGATTTTGCATCCACCATCGGAATCGGCGGTGTACCGGGCTCTAAGTTTACCTGGCCTTCCGGTAATCCAAAGCTGTTGCTTACTCCCAATAAGGAAATCCTCTGGAAGAAATGGCTGGGTATTTACAGTGAAAAAAAACTGAGTCAGGGCAACTATCTCAATCTGTATGACCTGGCTTATGACAAGCCCGAAGCCCATGCCATTGAAAAAGGGGATATTCTTTATTATGCCTTTTATAACCCGGACTGGAAAGGAGAAATAGAACTCAGGGGATTAAAAAACGAACTCTATGAAGTAAAGGATTATGAGAACAATATTGTTTTGGGTAAATGGCAGGGGCCGTTAATCCGCATCAAACATCCGTTTATCAAACACCTGTTGCTGGAATGCACAGCGATTAAAAAAGAAACCAACTAAAAAGAATTGAAATGAAAACAACCCCTTACCTGCCCTCCTTATTTTTCATCCTGCTGTATTGTTGCACATCCCCTTCTCCGGATTCTAAAACATACCATGTAATTCCCGTGGAAAACCCGGTTTTTTATCCGGATACGGTTTTTAAAGGAAGTGAAGATCTGAACAACCCCAAATTTGCTGCGCTGAAAAATACCTATCAGTTGGACACCCTGTTTCACGGCGAAACAGATGAATTCAAAAGAATCCTTCTGTTAAGGAACTGGATCAGAAGGCATATCCAGATTGATAATGTGGGTCCTTATCCCGGAGATGGATCTGCCGAATCCATTTTGAATGAAGGAATGAAAGGGCATGGATTTCACTGTGGCCATTACATGCGGGTCCAAAACGCAATCATGAATGCCTATGGATATGTGACCCGCTGTCTGGGTTCAGGGCCCGGTATTCAAGGTGGTCCGGATTTTCATCACGGGATGAATGAAATCTGGCTGAATCAATATCACAAATGGTTTATGTCCGATGCCAAATACGATGCACATTTTGAAAAAGCCGGTATCCCTTTATCCGCACTGGAAATCAGGTATGAGTTCTTGAAAAACGGAGCAAGGGATATTCGCCCATTGCAGGGACCGGAAAGAAAAGTGGTCCCTTACGATACTATTGTCAAAAACAAGGTGGAACTGCTTGCGCATACCTATACCTGGATTGAATGGAATGAGAGCGGCAGACTTTATACGGATTGGCCAAAAGACAGTTCTGTGATGGTTATGTACGAAGATGATTACTTCAGAACGCATCAGTGGATATGGGACGGAAAGCCGCACTGGGCCTACCATACCTCGCATATGCGTCTCATCCCGGATCGCCGGGCCATTGAGTGGACACCCAATACAATAACTGCAGACATAAGCATACTGGGAAACCTCGTAAAAGTGCAGCTGCATTCTCAAACACCCAATCTCCAATCTTATCAGATGAAAGAAACACAGGAAGAAGTCTGGAAAAATGTACCGGATTCACTCGTATTAACGCTGAATAAAGGCAAAACAGAAATAGCTTTCAGAACCCTGAACCGGGCCGCTGTTACAGGAATTCCTTATCAGTTGTTGTTATCAAAATGAATACTGCTTCAATAAATTTAAATGAAACTAAAAACCTGGCTTGTGTTTGCGTTACTGGCTACTGCTTTCTGCGGTGTCTGGGGCGCCTTGATTGAGATACCGGAGAAAGCCGGATTCCCTGCTTCTCTGGGTTATGTTGTCTGGTCCCTTACCATGATCATACCCTGTCTGGTTAGTTTAAAAATCATTCACTGGAAACTGGAAGTGCATGCCAAAGCAATAAAATGCGGACTCGCCATTGGTTTATTGGGAGCCGCCGGTCAGCTGCTTCTTTTTCAGGCATTGAAATCAGGGGCTGCCTACCTGGTTTTCCCCTTTGTTTCTTTATCCCCGCTGATTACCATCCTGCTTTCCATTTGGTTATTAAAAGAAAACGCATCACTCAAAGCATGGGTCGGAATCATTCTCGCCCTGATCGCCATACCGTTATTATCTTATCAACCGCCATCAGACAGCAATACGGGAAATTATATCTGGATCCTTTTTTCACTGCTGGTTTTTTTATTGTGGGGTATTCAGGCATACTTGATGAAAATAGCCAACGACTATATGAAGGCAGAAAGCATTTTTTTTTATATGATGGTTGCGGCCATTGCCTTAATCCCC
>JAYVXJ010000687.1:0-4218 GCA_043785285.1 Chitinophagaceae bacterium | reverse complement strand
TTCCTCGGCTATTTTTATTTTTAACAGAAAAGATATTCTGAGTTAACTTTTTTACATGATCAAACACGTAGTTTTTTTTCTGCCTTTTCTTTTCTCCGTCCATCTCCAGGCCCAGGATGCTGCCGGTTTAATAAAAGCGATCCGGGAAAAACTGGAAAAAATAAACGACTACCAGGCCGATGCACAACTAAGGACCAATATCCCCTTTCTGAGAGTACCAGATGCAGACGTGAGCATTTTTTATAAAAAACCCAACAAGATCAAAATCAAAAATAAAAAAGGTATTTCACTGGTCCCTAAAGAATCCGTAAGCATTAGTCTCTATAGCCTGCTAAGCGGCCACTATCAGGTTATCAATGCAGGAAATGACAAACTGAATGGTATTCCGGTAAGGATGCTGAAGCTGTTACCGGAAAATGAAAATGCTGATCTGGTATTAGCTACCATATATATAGATGTCAGCCGCTTATTGGTATTGAAAGCCAAAATTACCACCCCGGAAAACGGCACTGATGAAGTTGAGCTGAGTTATGGAAAATATGCTTCCGCCTCCCTGCCGGACAAGATTGTGTTTTCCTTCAATACACAGGAGTATAAACTGCCCAAAGGCGTCACTTTCGATTATGATGATGGTTCTCCAAAAAAGAAGCCGGCCGGAGATCAAAAAAGCCAGCGGGGAAAAATGGAGATTACTTACCAATCCTATTTGATCAATAAGGGATTGCCGGATACTATTTTTAAATAGGCGTGAACCATGTTTTACGGGTTGACCGTTGACGGTTGACCGTTGACAAGCCCTTTCCCGCCCGGCTTCGGCAATAAAAATTTGACAGCTTGCGCTTATTTCGCTTTTTTTGCTCTTCAGTGGTACCTTAAACAGACTGCATACAATGGTAGATATCGGAGCCCGGATTCTTTCTCTCGAAAAATTTTCGGATATAGTATATAAAGATGAAAAGATAGCCCTGGATAAGCCTGCAATGGATAAAATAGAGGCCAGCTATCAATTCCTGAAAAAATTTTCTACCGGAAAATTGATCTATGGAATCAATACCGGTTTTGGCCCCATGGCCCAGTATAAAATAAGTGATAACAACCGTCTCCAACTTCAATACAACCTGATCCGCAGTCATAGCTCCGGCATGGGTAAGCTCATGACTCCACTGCTGGGAAAAGCCGTGCTGTTGGCCAGGCTTAATAGCCTGATGCAGGCTCATTCCGGCATTCATCCGAGCCTGGTGGAATTACTGGCCGCATTGATTAATAATGATATCATCCCCTGTATTTATGAACATGGCGGTGTAGGTGCCAGCGGCGATCTGATTCAACTGGCCCATGTAGCCCTTACCCTGCTGGGAGAAGGAAATGTATTGTATGAGGGAAAATCCTATCCTACCGGGGAAATCTTTAAAAAATTCAAGCTCAACCCGCTGGAAATCCATATTCGGGAAGGCCTTTCGATCCTGAACGGTACATCAGCCATGACCGGTATCGGGCTTCTCAATCTTATTCAGGCTAAAAAATTACTGCACTGGTCCGTGGTACTTTCCGCCATGACCAACGAGATCGTGCAAGCATACGACGACCATTTTTCGAAAGAACTCAATATGGTGAAGCATCATCAGGGGCAGAACCGGATCGCTGCTATGCTGCGCCATGTGCTGAAGGATAGTAAAATGATCCATAGCCGTTCGGAGCACTTGTATAACCCCGCGAATATTCAGCACGATGTGTTTGAAGATAAGGTACAGGAATATTATTCCCTTCGTTGTGTAACACAGATTCTCGGACCTGTTTACGATACCCTGGAACATGCTGAAAAAATAGTGGTGGATGAATTAAACTCCGTAAACGACAATCCGGTGATTGACCATGAGAACCAGAATATTTTTCACGGAGGCAACTTCCATGGCGATTATGTATCGCTGGAAATGGATAAAATAAAAATTGCCATTACCCGGTTATCTATGTTGTCTGAACGGCAACTGAATTATTTATTGAACGACAAACTGAATCAGATCCTGCCTCCCTTTGTGAATCTGGGCGTGCTGGGTTTTAATTTCGGCATGCAGGGAATACAGTTCACAGCGGTATCTACCGTTGCGGAAAATCAAACCCTCTCCTTTCCCATGTATGTGCACAGCATTCCGAACAACAACGATAACCAGGATATCGTAAGCATGGGTTGTAACGCGGCCATCATGACCAAAAAAGTAATTGACAATTCGTTTGAAGTACTTGCCATTCAGGCAATGACCATTTTGCAGGCCATTGATTATCTGGCCTGCCAGGAAAAACTATCTCCTGTAACGCGGGTGGTTTACGATACCATAAGAAAGATATTTCCGAAATTTGTGGAAGACGCACCCAGATATGCCGAACAGGAAAAAGTGAAACTTTATCTTTTGGAGAACGATCCGCAGTTTGCTATCTCATCAACCGGCAAAAATCCGGCCTCCCGCTGATTTGGGCGCATCTTTAAATCTTTAATTGCATCAACATGAATTGCGCTTTAGTTACCGGCGGTTCCAGAGGAATTGGAAAGGCAATCTGTATCAAACTGGCTTCCCTTGGCTACCATGTTCTCATCAATTACAAATCCAATATAGCGGAAGCAGACGATACCCTGAAAACCATACGGGAAGCAAAAGGTTCCGGGGAGCTGATGCCCTTTGATGTGAGCAATAAACAGGAAATAGCCAATACCATGGGCTTATGGCTCGACGTTCATAAGGAAGATACCCTCGAAGTTCTGGTAAACAATGCCGGGATTAAAGATGATGTACTAATGATGTGGATGAAAGATGAACAATGGGAGAATGTACTCCGGACTAACCTGGATAGTTTTTTTTATATCACCCGGATCGTGCTGAATGGCATGCTGATGAAAAGATACGGCCGCATTATCAATGTGGTTTCCCTTTCCGGGCAAAAGGGTTTACCCGGGCAAACTAATTATGCTGCAGCTAAAGGCGGACTGATCGCAGCCACCAAGTCCCTGGCCCAGGAGGTGGGCCGACGCGGAATTACCGTGAACGCAGTGGCGCCGGGTTTCATCAAAACAGATATGACGCAAAGCATTTCCGAAAAGGAAATGAAGGCCATCATTCCTGTTAACCGGTTTGGCACCCCGGAGGAAGTGGCGCACGTCGTTGCATTCCTGCTGTCACCGGATTCAGGCTATATTACCGGAGAAGTGATTTCGATTAATGGGGGAATGTACTCCTAGGGCACTGTCACTATTGCGGCAGATAATTTTCAAATTGTTTTATTTCCCTAATTTCCCTTTATGAACAGAGTAGTGATCACCGGCTTGGGCATATATTCATGCATAGGAAAAAACCTTGCTGAGGTTAAAGAAAGTCTGCTTCGGGGAAGATCCGGGATTATTTTCGATGAAACCCGCAAACAGATGGGCTATCGTTCTGCACTTACGGGTTATGTGGACCGCCCCAACCTGAAAGGCCTGCTCGACCGTCGTGCCCGGATCATGCTACCGGAACAAGGCGAATACGCCTATATGGCCACTCTCCAGGCTCTTGAGCAGGCTGGAATAAATTCGGATTACATTCAACAACACGAGATAGGTATCCTCTATGGCAATGACAGTTCAGCCAAATCCACCATTGAGGCCGTGGACATCATGCGGCAGAAAAAAGACAGCATGCTGGTGGGTTCGGGCGCTGTGTTTCAAACCATGAATTCCACCGTTACCATGAATCTGGCTACCATCTTCAAACTAAGAGGGGTGAATTTTACCATCAGTGCAGCCTGTGCCAGTGGCTCTCATGCTATCGGGCTTGGATATCATTTTATCAAGACCGGACTGCAGGAATGTATCATTACCGGAGGAGCCCAGGAAATTAATGCGCTGGCTATGGGAAATTTTGATGCCCTGTCTGCATTTTCTATCCACGAATCCGAACCGGCAAAAGCCTCCCGTCCGTTTGACAGGGACCGGGACGGCCTTATCCCCAGCGGAGGAGCAGCCACCGTGGTGCTGGAAAGTCAGGAATCTGCGCAAAAACGGGGGGCAAAAATACTGGGGGAAGTTACCGGTTATGGATTTTCCTCAAATGGCGAGCACATATCCAACCCAACGGTCAACGGGCCGGTTCGCTCTCTGAACATGGCTTTGAAAGACGCGGGATTGCGTCCGCAGGAAGTAGACTATATCAATGCCCACGCCACCTCCACCCAGGCCGGGGATTCCAGCGA
>JAYVXJ010000686.1:0-4220 GCA_043785285.1 Chitinophagaceae bacterium | reverse complement strand
CACCATAAGTAAAGGAAACGGCGATCAGCCCGGTTCCAAATCCTTTCAGGTATTCCATCCAGCCAGGCGGGATATGCCTTGCCTCATGAGCGATTCGTCCGCTGGTATCAGCAAAAAACAAGGGCGTTATCAATAAAACCACCAACGAGATCTTGATCACCGTAAGTACATTTTGCGTACGCGCACTCATCTTCAGGCCCAGTAAATTCACACCATAAAAGATCAGTATGGAAAAAAGGGCAATGGCAATTTCCCGGGTCTGCAGCGCATGCGGATCCTGAATTGCCGGAAAAATAACGCCGGAGATATATTCTGCCCCGATAAGCGCTACACCCGCAAGGGATGCGGCATTGGATACAAGGATGATGCAATTGATGGCAAAGGCAATAGATGGATGGTATCCATAAGAAAATACCTTATAATATCCGCCCATTACAGGCAGTCGCGATCCGATTTCCGCATAGGTCAGCGCCCCGCAAAGCGCCACCACGCCGCCTACGATCCAGGTAAGAAAAAAAAGCCCTGTATCCGGTACTGCCTGGGCCACATTCACCGGTGTCCGGAAAATGCCCATACCAATGACCAGGCTAACGACAATCATGGTACAATCAAAAATGCCGAGCTTCGAATCTTTCTTCATACTTCAGTATTATCCCGGATCGGAGAATGGTGGCAAGCATTAATTTTTAAGTAGTTAAGATAATGAAATATTCTTTTCTACTTTTGCATTTGAATAAATCATACAGATGAGAACATTGATGTTAGTGGCCGGAATAATGATATCCCGATTTGCCCATGCACAGGAGGACAGTACCAAAATCCCCGATTCGCTGGACAGAAAAACACTTCAGGAAGTAGTAGTGACTGCCTTTGAGCAAAACCGGCGACTGGCTGATGTACCTGCGGCTATTGGCGTGCTGACGTCCGCCCAGTTCAACCGATTCAGTAATATCAGCATCGTTTCTGCTTTCAACAGCATTCCGGGTGTTCGTATGGAAGAAAGATCTCCGGGAAGCTATCGCCTGAGTTTTCGCGGCAGTACGCTGCGTTCTCCTTTTGGGGTCCGCAATGTGAAAGTTTATCTGGATGGCATACCCTTTACCGATCCAGGAGGAAATACATACCTCACCCAACTTTCTCCTTTCAATATTAATTCTCTTGAAGTAATCAAAGGTCCCGCGGGCAGCCTGTATGGTGCAGGAACAGGCGGCGCGGTTCTGATTAAAACCTTGCCCGACAACTGGCAGCCGGGCTTTTCCGCCAACTATACATTCGGCTCTTTTGCCAGCAATACGGTGAATGCACAGGTTAGATTCGGCGATTCCAACAATGGAAACAGTATCCGTTTCTCCCATCAGACTTCCAATGGATACCGCAACCATACGCAGTTGCGCAGAGATATGGCCATCTGGGAAAGTGTGCTTAAAAATACCGGGAAGCAAACACTAAGCAGTTTTATTTCCTATGGCGATCTGTATTACCAGACGCCCGGGGCACTCACCCTTACGGAATTCAATGCTAATCCTAAACAAGCGAGACCTTCTGTTGGTGGGTTTCCTTCAGCGGATCAGTCCCAGGCTGCTATTTACCAAAAAACATTTATGGCGGCCATTTCGAACATATATCATGTCAATGAACATTGGCAGAACAGCACGAATTTTTATGGCGCTTATACCAACTATCTCAATCCCACTTTCCGGAATTATGAAATCCGTAATGAACCGCATTTTGGGGGAAGAACGCTTTTTACTTATCAGTCCCGTATATTTCATCTGAACGCCGGAGGAGAAGGACAGAAAGGATTTTTCAAGACAGAAGATTTTGGAAATAAAAACGGATCTTCTGATTCGGTTCAGACAAACGATAATATCAATACCTGGACCTATTCCCTTTTTGCACAGGCCGACCTTGAGTTTCCCCGTAACTGGCAGGTTACGGCAGGGGCGAGCTATAATAAATCCTTTATCGGCATCAACCGGTTGTCCGTTCCCGGTTTTGCCCCACGTAACAAAACATTCAGTAACGAAATTGCGCCTCGTTTGGCCATCTCAAAAAAGATCACGCAGGACCTGCTGGTATATGCAAGTGTTTCCAAAGGATTTTCACCGCCTACGGTTGCCGAAGTGCTGCCTTCTAACCAAAGCATCAACACGGACCTGCAGCCAGAGCAGGGTGTCAATTATGAAGCAGGAATAAAAAGCAGTTTTTTGAATCGACGCTTATACATCGAAGTGATTGGATTTTATTTTCAATTGCAGCAGGCTATCGTAGTGCGAAAAGATATTTCCAATTCCGATTACTACATCAATGCAGGCGCTACCCGCCAGCAGGGAATAGAATCCCAGTTGTCTTATCAATTGCTTTCTTCCCCTGGTTCTGTTTTTACGAGTGCCCGACTCTGGCTTTCCTATACGCTGAACCGGTTTACGTATCATGATTTTAAAAAGAATGCGATTGATTATTCCGGAAAGCATTTGCCGGGTGTTGCGAATAACACAGTTTCCGGAGGACTTGATCTTTTCAGTACGCCAGGTCTTTTTCTGCATCTCACCTATTACTACAGCGATAAATTGCCGCTCAATGACGCCAATACCGCTTATGCCGGTTCTTATCAATTGCTGGGGGGAAAAATCGGATATAAAACAAACGCGATTAAAAAAATAAACCTGTCCGTTTTTGCAGGTGTTGACAATGCCTTCAATAGTAAGTATAGTTTGGGAAACGATATCAACGCAGCAGGTGGTCGCTATTACAATGCGGCTGCGGGGGTTAATTATTTTGCGGGACTCAGCATTTCTTATAATAAACCGAACCGCTTATAATTTCTTTCTGTAATTTATTCCACTCCTTTACATTTGCATAAATCTGGTCCCCGATAGTCGGGGTTAAAAGGGAAGTCCGGTGTAAAACCGGCGCTATCCCCGTAGCTGTGAGTTCTACAGGTGATGAACCTGAAACTGTTTACACTGCGGCCACTGTCCCGGCTCAGCCGGGATGGGAAGGCAGTAAACAAGGAACAAGCCAGAAGACCTGCCAGGTGAATTTCTTTATCACTGAGCTTTCGGGTGAAAGGCCGGAGATGCAGGTTTTGCAAACATGCGCATGTTCCAGAACTTTCATTTCTACTTATTTCATTGGATCGAAAGCTTATTCTTCTTAACAAAAAAAATTAAACACGAAGAATGAGCATGAAAAAAATTTTCTACCCGCTACTGGCGATCAGCATGGCCATGCAAGCGAACGCGCAAAAAGATTCCGTCAAACCCAAACAGCTGGATGAAGTGGTGGTTACCGCTTCCAAAACGAACATCAAGCAATCACAAACCGGCAAGATCGTTACGGTTATTGATTCCAAAACCATTCAGAGCAATGCCGGCCACACCCTCACGGAGTTGCTGAATAACCAGGCCGGATTTATGATGGTCGGCAGTAACAACGCTATGGGAAGTAATGTGGAGAATTATTTCCGCGGAGCGGCTTCGGGGAATCTGCTGATTGTGATTGACGGCATTCCGGTATCGGATCCCTCACAGATCAGCAATACGTTCGATCTCAACAGCATTCCGTTGGAACAGATTGACCGGATTGAAATTTTAAAAGGCGGACAAAGTACTATCTGGGGCAGCGATGCGGTGGCTGGCGTGGTTCAGATTTTTCTGAAGAAAGAAAGTGCAAAACCTTTAGCTGCCAACGGCAGCTTCAGTTATGGAACATATAACACACTCCGCGCCGGCGCTGGCATTGACGGAACTTATAAAAAGCTGGGATATAAATTTCAATATAACTATCAGCAGAGTGATGGATTCTCGAGTGCTTACGACAGCACGGGGAATAAAGGATTCGACAAAGACGGGTTCTCGCAGAATAATTTGCAGGCTGAATTGAAATATAAATTCAGTGATGTGTTCAATTTGAAACTATTGGGAACGCTGGGCGACTACCATTTTGCTTTAGATGGGGGTGCTTTTCTGGATGATAAAGATTACGGAGGGAAAAATAAAAATAACCTCGGCGCCATTTATTTCAATTATCATAAAAACAAGGTTATCTGGAACACGTTGGCGAGTTATCAAAACGCGCGAAGATATTTTACTGATGATAGTACGGACCGGTCCAGTCCTTATTCTTACTATTCCCATGGAAGATATTTATCCCGGAACATCACGGCGGAATCTTATGTGAACATTCGTTTTGTTGAACACATGCAACTGGTCAGCGGG
>JAYVXJ010000685.1:0-4236 GCA_043785285.1 Chitinophagaceae bacterium | reverse complement strand
CACGAACTCCACTCTCGCGTGTATAATCAGAAATGATCCTGCCCAATATTTTATCGCTCATCTTTAATTCAAGGCCTTTCAAACCATGGGCTTCTTTTTGTTTTGGAAGCAGATGCCTTTTCGCGATCTCGGTTTTTTCTTCAATGGCATATCCACTCAGGTCGATGATTTCGATACGGTCGCGCAAGGCCGGTTGAATATGAGAGATGTCATTGGCTGTGGCAACGAATAACACTTTACTCAAATCATATTCAAGCTCAAGGTAATTATCGTAGAAAGAATTGTTTTGCTCCGGATCAAGTACTTCCAGTAATGCGGAAGATGGATCGCCGCGGAAATCCGTACCTACTTTATCTATTTCGTCGAGAATCATTACGGGATTGGAAGATTTTACTTTGCGCAGAGATTGTAAAATTCTTCCGGGCATGGCACCGATATATGTTTTCCGATGTCCGCGGATCTCGCTTTCATCATGCAGCCCGCCCAGACTGATCCGCACATATTTTCTGCCGATTGCATTGGCAATGCTGCGGCCAAGAGAAGTTTTTCCAATACCGGGAGGCCCTACAAAACAAAGGATCGGGCTCTTCATGTCTCCTTTTAATTTCAGCACTGCGAGATATTCCAGAATACGTTCTTTCACTTTTTTCATGCCGTAATGATCATTGTCCAGCCCTTTGGATGCTTTCTTCAAATCATACATATCTTCCGTATAATCATTCCAGGGAAGATCGAGCATCAGATCCAGGTGATTATATACGATGGAATAATCCGGTGTGCTGGGATGCATCCT
This sequence comes from Chitinophagaceae bacterium, assembly GCA_043785285.1. GTDB lineage: Bacteria > Bacteroidota > Bacteroidia > Chitinophagales > Chitinophagaceae > Puia. Next base: position 3,443 of record JAYVXJ010000685.1, on the reverse strand, counting down.
TTCCAGTTTCTCGATGCCTTTCTTAAAAACATCCTTTGCTGCCTGTGGCCATTTTTTCAGTTCAGCCTTTTTTTGCATTTCCCGCAACTCCCGTTCGTTAGTATCGCCGCCCAGCTCATCCTTAATGCTCTTGAGTTGCTGTTGCAGAAAATAATCGCGTTGCTGTTTATCGAGTTCGGTTTTTGTTTTGTTGGTGAGTTTGTTTTTTAATTCGGCAAACTGAAGTTCCCGCTGAAGCAATTGCATCAGCAGATCTGCGCGGGATTTAATATGATCTGTTTGCAGCAACTCCTGTTTTTCGGTCAATTCGGTATTGAGGTTACTCGAAATGAAATGGATAAGGAAAGAAGGATTCTCAATATTTTTCAGGATGATGGACGCTTCAGTAGGAATATTGGGCGAAAGCTGGATAATCTGACTCGCCAGATCTTTTATATTGGATACGTAGGCTTCAAAATCCTGATCCTTGGGTGCATCTTCCTCCTGTAATAGGATAACCTGTGCTTTGAAATAAGGGTCATCGGTGGTCATGGAGCCCACTTTGAACCGGCGTTTTCCCTGAAGGATAACCGTAGTGCCTCCGTCGGGCATTTTAATTACTTTGATGATCCGGGCAATAGTTCCCACTGCCACTAATTCATGGATAGCCGGATCTTCCACGCTGCTGTCTTTTTGCGCCAGCACACCGATCAATTTGTCAGTCTTGTAAGCATCATTGACAGCCTTTATGCTTTTATCTCTTCCCACGGTAATGGGAAGCACTACGCCTGGAAAAAGAACGGTATTGCGCAGGGGAAGGATAGGTAACTCCTGCGGAATCTCAATATCCGCCAGATTATCGTTCTCTGTTTCATTTATGGGGATGATGGGCATGAAGTCCATTTCCTGTTCGGGGCGCTGAAAGAAGAAGTTCTCGTTCATAAATACAAAAGGGTGACAAAATAACACCTCTTTTGGTATTATCCTATCTTTTTATGGGTGAACCCTTTATGTTCAAGTTTGGTGCCAATGCGCAATAAACTAAGAGAGGCTGCCAGTTAGCAGCCTCTCTTAGTTTTATTGGGGGTTGACCGTTGACGGTTGACAGGCTTTATGTGTTAAATCGCACCTGAGATCCATCCACCATTAACCATACCATCAACTATTAAATTATCCGAAATCCAATATAAAACTGAATACTTTGGCTTTTCCAGGTATCCACATTTTCAATGTCCTTAATGGCTGCAGTATTATTAAGACCAATCGCATACCGCGCCCCTGCCTTGAAACCTCCCAGATTTAATTGTGCACCACCCACTACCGAAAAATCTCCGGTTTTAAATGCCTCCTTTCCGCTTCTGAGAATACTATTATTTTCGTTTAATTTAATTCCGAATTGCGGCCCTACCAGAATGCTTAAAATGGGGATGGGTTTAATGGATAACAGAATGGGAATGGATAAATAGTTTAAAGTAATATTCTGGTTATTATATCCTCCATCAATGGTCTGATAATAAATCGAGCTGAACTTATCCGCTGTTCTTGTTTTAGTCTGACTAAAAAGAACTTCGGGTTGTATTCCAATATGCTTGGAGAAATTGAGTTCAGCAAATCCCCCGGCGCTAAACCCCCATTGAAAACCCTGATCAAAAGAACGACCTTGCATTTTGGACAGATTGGTTCCACCCTTTACACCAATATGAAATCCCTGGGCTAAAAGTTGTCCTGAAGTTAACATAATCGCCGCTAAAATGAATAAGGAGGCTTTTTTCATACAATTGATTGTAGTTATAAATTTGATTACAATATTAATTACCCTGAACGGGGATATTGTTTGATTCGTTTCCTGTTAAAAAAATTTAACAGCTTGTTAAGCGAAAACGGGAACATATTAGTGAATGCTAAAACTATACCAGAGATGGTTGACCGCCTTTAGGCGCGAATTCGCACCTGATATCCGTCAACGGTCAACCGTCAACCGTTACTTCTTATACCAGCTCAATCAACGTAATTTCCGGAAGAATGCCTACACGGCCCGGATAGCCGATAAATCCATATCCACGGTTCACGTACAGTTTTTGTTTCCCTTCTTCATACAGACCCTCCCATTCCTTATAGATATATTGTACGGGGCTCCATTTAAATCCGGGGATCTCCACGCCAAACTGCATTCCGTGTGTATGCCCGGCAAGTGTTAAATCAATATCTCCATATTTAGGCCGCACTTCTGCATCCCAATGACTGGGGTCATGACTCAGGAGAATCTTAAACGGATATTTTTCTGCTCCGGGATAAGCTTCCCACATCTTACCATATTTCGGAAACCGTTTTTTAGCACTCCAGTTTTCAATACCAATCAGCGCAATCTGATCTCCTCCTCTTTCCAGCACCACATGCTCATTCATCAGCAATCGCCAGCCCATATCGGTTTCTATCTTTTTCAGGTGCTCAATATTCTGTAAACGGGCTTCCGGGCTTGGCCAGCGTACATATTCCCCATAATCGTGATTACCCAGGGTGGAGAAAACACCCATGGGTGCATTTAACCGGCTAAACACGTCGAAATAATCCGACATTTCCGTTGCCTTGTCGTTGATGAGGTCGCCGGTAAATAAAATCAGATCCGGCTTCAGGTCAAGGATCATTTGAACCCCTTTTTCCACTGCGGGTTTGTTGGTAAAACTTCCGGAATGGATATCGGAGATCTGTACGATTTTTAACCCTTTAAAAGCGGGAGGTAAATTTTCAAATGCCAGTGGAATCCGATGGATATGGTAATTGTATTTATTACTGAATCCATAAATAAGCGATGTAAACAAACTTCCACCAACGCCAATACCCAGCCAGCTTAGAAATAACGACCGGGAAATTCCTTCACTCACCTCGCTCGCTCCTTCCGTATTTCTGAAAAATATTTTTTCTGCAGCCCATTGTATTACCCTGCGGATATCATCCATAAAGAAAAAAACAGCAGCCAGTAATTTGGCAAAAAATAATCCGATCACCGTTGCAAAAATATAATTGCGTAAGCTCTTGGGCCAGCGATCGGGTTGGATAAAAGGCAGGAGGAGGAATAAGATCAGCACAGCAATGGAAATGGCCCAGTATGTGGTGAAGATGACGGTTTTTGATCGAAGGGAAGATCCCTGGGTAAGTAGTTTCACTACCTGGAATACGTACAGATCCAACAGCGCCATAATTGTAGCTACCAGCCAGACAAAACCTGCGTTGCGCATGAAATGGATTTATCAGAAAAATTAAAAAGCAATAAATTCGTCCAGTTGGTTATTGATTGCCCGAAGGGTTTCCGCATGACCCATCCCATTTTGGTCGAACAGGGTGTCAACAATAGAAATGGGTAGTTTGTTCGGATGAACCACCATGCGCACATAATGCAGAATGCCCGTGAGGTGGTCCATTCCCAGCAGGTTTCCAGCCCTTCCCCTGGAGATCCCCGTCAGCAG
>JAYVXJ010000684.1:0-4269 GCA_043785285.1 Chitinophagaceae bacterium | reverse complement strand
TAAGCGCTTGTAAGAGGCCGTAGCTGGACATAGCCCGGGCATACCAATGTCCGCATTCAAACTCATTAAACGGATTGCGGATGTGGCCGTCGTATCGGTCCCTGCAGGTGCGCACAACTTCCAGTCCGGCCCGTACATTACCCGTAAGTATTAAGTGCGAAGCCACCTGATATTCAATGCCTGTCCATACTTCATCACTATAAACAAAAGGCAGGGAAAGTTTTCCTCCTTTTGGCCAGCTGCAAAGCAATAAGCCGCCTTCCTTTCCCAGGGCATAGTCCGGCCGCTGCGGATTCGCATGGTCAATCAGGTTTTTTTTGAGATTGTATTTATGTACGGCAAGCAGATGACTTTTGATTTTTTTCTGATCAATGAAAGGAGCCAATCCGCACATGCTTCCTATCCACGCGCCTAAAACCCCATCACTCAAACAGCCGGTACCATATTGATATTTGGGACCTTCTTTTTTCAGGATCTCTTTTGCTTCTGGTGAATAATCCCCGCCCAAGGATTGGGCGGTAGAAGGATCAGGCGCATTCAGGTTTTTATATTCAATATCCTGAAAGAAATATTCGCCGTTGTATAGTTTGGTTTCCAGATATTTCTTTCCTTTTGAATATAGATCCTGGTATTTGCCAACATCTTTCTTCAGGTAATTACCCATTTCAATTATAGCCGTCAAAGCGCCGAGGTAAAAACTGCAACACATGCCATCAGGCCCCCAGAATTCAATGTCGTAGGTGTTATGATGCGGTTCTTCCACAACGCCTTTATGTTTGGGGTCCCAGGTGCTGATGCCGTAATCCAGGCTAACACAAACCATTGGATAAATTCTTTTCAGCCAGTCATTATCCCCGCTGATCCGCCAGTCCCGGTATACTTTCATGATACCACCAAGTTGTCCGTCGGCTGCTGCATGAAAATCATGCTTCAGCGGGCTGATCGGCATATTTGCACGGAAGCCCTGGTGGCCCGCCTGATTCTGGTTCTCGCAGAATTCTGTGTTGCGCAGGGTTCTTTCCAGCGACGGAAATAAGTGCGGGATGGCCTGCGCATAATTCCACACATGGGTGCAGGAGCCATGACAGCAGCCACCCTCGTCGCCGCAACCTTCCCAACTCCACAAGCGGCCATCATACTGACGGAGCACCGTAGGAGATTTTAAAATAGTCAGGTTTGCTGCTACTGCTTCCAACACTTCTGCCGGCAGCGTGCTGGCATAAAATGCATCTTTGAAAAGGGTGGTTTTTTTATGGAGCTCTTCATACTTATTTTTCCAGTAATCAGCCACTTCTTTTATATCATTGAACACACTGCTATACCAGGGTTTATAATTTGGGGAAGGATTATGTTTTCCGATGGTCACGCCCAGGTCCGAGGGGCCTGCACAACAACCGGATTCCGGATCACAGTTTTTCTTTTCATCCGGCAAGGCAGTTCCGATATGCAGGTCAGATTCCGGAACATACCAGGCCATCATCACCCGGATGGTTTTAGAAGCTCCCGGCAATAAAGAAAACGGAACGAATAAAGAAGCACCCCCCGCATCTTTTTCAACCGGATCAACGGCCTGAACTCGTCCTTCGCGGATATTGTTCCATGCCATGGTCAGCGGATCCCACCAGCCCCCACGGAACCAGCAATGGTCAACTACGGTGTGATCATCATGGGTGAAAATGGCAAAGTTTACCTGCAAAAAAGGGTTAACCTCTGTTCCCTTGCGGGTGAGTATAAAACCATTGACCATTTTTTCTATGGCATTGGCTTCATGCTCATCGGCAGCAAGAAAATTTTTTGAATTGTAAGAAAATACGGCTTCCAGTTTTTCTTTTCCGCTGTTTACGAAACGATATTCCAAAGCGCCAACGGGCAAGCTGGAATTGTCTTCATCTGTAGGAATGAACGGGCTCCATCCGGTAATCCGAACCTGAAGGGGTAACTCATTATCGCTCAGCCGGATGGTACTGTAAGGAAAGCGTGTAGTGCATTCGGCTGTTTTAAAACGGGGAAGTCCCAATGTAGATCCCGCCAGGCCATTTCCACTGCCGCGCCGTCCAAAATATTTCCATTCCGGAACCTGACCTTCCAGCACTTTAGCGCCATTTTTCAATCCCCTTACAGTGACTGCGGCAAACATGGCCGGCTCATTAAAAACTTCGGGCTTATTCTGCACACTCATATGGGAAATAGCGCCTGTACCTTCCAGGCAGAACATACCGGCACCTAACCCACCAATGGGAAATGCGACGCGGTTCAGAAAATTATTTTTATACGGACCATTATATTTCCGTTTGATCTCCGGATCATGGCTAAGGGGATCATTCGTTATTTTGTCAGCATCCGATATTTCTTCAGCACGGAGTAGCCGGATAGGTGCTGTGGCACCTATGCTTCCGAGGGTAAGGGTTTTTAAGAAAGCCCGGCGTTTTTGAAGATTATCCATCTGTGCACAATTTTAATGATGAATTAAACCCGGTTGATTCACTTCTTCGTCTGCTGATTTTTTTCTTGATAACGCGTAATAAGCAATAAACGCAAAGCAACCCATGGGAATAAGAAAAGCGATAGACATTCCAAAATGATCTGCAATAGCACCCATTAGCGGAGGACAAAATGCGCCACCTGCCACAGCCATTACCAGGAAAGAAGCTGCTTTCTTGGTAAGGGGTCCGAGACCGCGGAGACCCAATGCAAAAATAGTCGGGAACATAAGTGACATAAAAAAATAAGTAGAGAACAATGCGATTACGCTGAGCCATCCAAAACGCATGACGACGATGGCCGTTAGGAACGTATTGACTACGGCATAAATAGCCAGTAATCGTTGTGGGCGAATAAACTTCATCAGGTAAGCACCGGTTAAACGGCCGATCCAGAAAGAGCCCATTCCTCCAAGTGCCAGGATCAGTGAAGCGGCCTGTTCTGCATTTTTCGGCATAAAGATTTCACCGAATCGGCCGAGATGCTCCATCATAACCGCAATGGTCGCCTGAACACCGGTAAGGGTTTCCGTAACATAATTAATGAAAAAAGAATTGACGCCGGTCTGTGCAGCAACATACAGGAACTGGGCGGCCACGGCAAGCACAAAAGCAGGATGTTTCCATAATTCACGGGTTGGGGCATTCGCCTCAATACCTTCGGCATTTTCTTCCTGTATTGTAGGCAGTTTGGTAAAAGCAAAAACGGTGGCCACCACCACCACAATACTACCCACCCACATATAAGGTGTGAGCAGGGAATCAAAGGTCCCTGCATTACCGGTTTGCTCTGCGCCGAAAATGAAGAGTCCACCCATCAAAGGTCCCAATATCCATCCCAGGCCATTGAAAGATTGCGCGATATTAATACGACGGGCTGCGCCGGCAGGTGGTCCGAGCACGGTAGTATACGGATTGGCCGCTGTTTCGAGGCATGATAATCCGCAGGCAATAATAAACAGGGCCATCAGAAATGGAATGAATAAAGCCATTTTTGCTGCCGGATAAAACAAAAATGCACCGAGGGCAAATAAAGACAATCCCAGGATGATTCCTTTTTTGTACCCATGGCGTTTCATAAATAAGCCGGCAGGATAGGCCATCACGAGGTAACCGATATACAGCGAAAACTGAACAAAGCCTGACTCTGCTTTAGACACATGGAGCGTATCCTGAAAATGCTTATCCAGCACATCCAGCAATCCATGCGCAAAACCCCAGAGTAAAAACAAACTGGTGATCATGATAAAAGGCCTCAGGTAGCTGGTTCCATCGGCGGCACTAAGCAGGCCCCGGATTTTATTTCCTTTTCTCAGATTCATATTTACGGTATTAAAATTTCAATTGTTGGTTCCGGCTGATTTTACAAATTAAATCTTTAATGCTGCCTTATTTATCCGCTAATATACCTGAACTATTTTCAGAGCCAATTCCTGCTATACGTTCTCATCCTGCATTCTTAAAAAGATCAGGAATACAAAGGTCCGTAAGCTGCACAGGCCCGGTAATCGGCACCTTCCGAATCTGAACCGAAAGCCGTCCATGATGCAGGACGGAATATATTTTCTTCCGCCACATTATGCATACATACGGGTATCCGAAGCATCGAGGCCATGGAGATCAGGTCATGACCGATATGACCATAACTGATCGCTCCATGATTTGCTCCCCAATGCGCCATCACGGAATATACATCTTTAAAATAACCTTTACCGGTTAACCGGGGTACGAACCAGGTTGTGGGCCAGGTTCTATCCGTTCTTTCATCTAATACTTTATGCACTTTTTC
>JAYVXJ010000683.1:0-4277 GCA_043785285.1 Chitinophagaceae bacterium | reverse complement strand
TATTCCTTTTAAGCTCTACATGATGCATGGTCATCTCCCGGATGCCATATCCAGGTCCTGATCCGCCAGGAAATTCCGCAACTCGATTTTAATCAATTATATACCATTTTTAACCCTTATGGAAATTATAAGAAATCATTCGTAATATTTGTATATGGAAACTTAAACACAATATGGATAATTTCATGAAAAGGATATGTTTAAAGACTGTGGGCTATTTCGGAATTGTATTTCTGATCAGTTTTTCTGTTCAGTCTCAAAATACGCCTGTCTCCTTAACACTGGAAGATATCTACAGTAAAGGAACGTATGCACAAAAAAATTTTGGCCCTGTTCGATGGATGAATGACGATAAAGGATATTCAACCCTTGAATCAAATAAGGAAGTTGGTGGACTGGATATTGTGCGGTACGATGCACAAACCGGTAAAAGGACGGTATTGGTGAATGCAAGGCAGTTAATTCCTACCAATGAAAGCAAACCCCTGGTTATTTCAAATTATGAATGGTCTGATGATAACCGTAAACTGATCATATTTACCAACACAAAACGGGTATGGCGGTATAATACAAGGGGTGATTACTGGATACTCGATCTCAAATCGGGTGATTTGAGTCAACTCGGAAAGTCGCTGGAAAGTTCATCACTGATGTTTGCCAAGTTTTCTCCCGACGCAACCAATGCAGCTTATGTAAGCAACTGGAATATTTATATTGAAAATCTGCAGACAAAAGAAATAAGGCAAATCACATTCGATGGGGGAAATGATATTATTAACGGAACTTTTGACTGGGTGTATGAGGAAGAGTTGGATTGCAGGGATGGTTTCCGGTGGAGCCCTGATGGTGAATATATTGCTTATTGGCAGTCTGATACCAGGGGGGTTGGTACTTTTTATCTTATTGACAATATAGATTCTATATATTCCAGACCCATCCCAATGCCTTACCCGAAAGTGGGAACGTCACTCTCAGCTGTTAAGGTTGGCGTTGTATCCATAAAGGGAGGACAAACAAAATGGTTTGCTATTCCCGGAGATCCCGGGAATAATTACCTCGCCAGAATGGATTTCATTCCCAACTCCCTTCAGCTTATGATTCAACAGCTGAATCGCCCTCAGAATATTGATAATTTACTAGTGGCGGATATAAACACAATGTCAATAACCACTATTCTGGTAGAAAAAGATGATGCATTTTTAGATATTCATGATAATATCCGCTGGTTGGAGAAGGAGCAATATTTTACATGGACCAGTGAGCGTGACGGGTGGCTTCATCTATATATGGTATCGAGGGATGGCAAAACAGTACAAGTGATAACCATAGGTGAATTTGATGTGGTTAAAATTAACTGCATTGATCCAGGAAGCGGGTATGTGTATTATATAGCGTCTCCGGATAACTTTACTCAACGTTACCTTTATAGGAGTCGCATAGATGGAAAAGGGAAAGCTGAACGGATTACCCCGTTAAATAATCCGGGACAAAATGAATATCAGATGTCTGCAAATGCGAAATGGGCTATTCAAACAAATCAGAGTGCGATTTCCCCGCCCCGGTTTTCCCTGGTTAGCCTGCCTGCACACAAGGAAATCCGTATTTTGGAGGGCAGCGGGGAGTTAAAAGCTAAATATGATAAGCTGAAACTAAATCCAAAGGAATTTGTTAAAGTGGATATTGGGGACATTACCCTTGATGCGTCTATGATAAAGCCGGTTGGATTTGATGCTACTAAAAAATATCCGGTCCTTTTCTATGTTTATGGCGAGCCGGCCGGGTCAACTGTTGAGGATGCATGGGGGGGTGAAGATTTGTGGCATCAGTATCTTGCCCAGCAGGGATATATTGTAATGAGCATTGATAACAGGGGAACAAAAACGCCAAGGGGCCGGGCCTGGCGCAAGTCAATTTACAAACAAATAGGCATTTTGGCTTCGGAGGATCAAAGTAAGGCCGCAACCAAAATTTTTAGTACCTATCCGTTTATTGACTCCTCCAGGGTGGGAATTTGGGGTTGGAGCGGGGGAGGCCAAATGACCCTGAATTGTATGTTCCGGTACCCGAAGATTTATAAAACCGGCCTTGCTGTTTCTTTTGTTTCTGATCAGCGTTTATATGATGCCACTTATCAGGAAAGGTATATGGGACTTCTGTCAGGGAATGAGAAGGGTTATCACGATGGTTCACCCATTAATTACGCAGCAAATCTGAAGGGTACCCTCATGATTATTCATGGCACCGCGGATGATAATGTCCATTATCAGAGTTTTGAAATGCTCACCAATGCATTGATAAAAAACAATAAATTGTTTTACATGATGTCCTATCCCATGCGCTCTCATGGTATTTATGAAAGAGAAAACACCTCTCTTCATTTGCGACGCACGATGGAAAACTTTTGGAAGAAAAATCTTTAACCAAGGGGAATGATTCACAAGTCATCAATTTTATTTTATGAAAAGTTATCCAAGTATTTTCAATGATGTGATTGGTCCTGTAATGCGGGGTCCATCCAGTTCACATTGTGCAGCCTCACTACGGATCGGCAGGCTGTGCCGGGATTTAATGACGGATAAAATCAATCATATTCTGATAGAATTCGACCCTAAAGGCGCTCTCGCCACCACGCATAAAAGTCAGGGTTCGGATATGGGATTATTTGGTGGCTTCCTGGGATGGGAGGCATTCGACGAACGTTTGCCGCAGGCTGAGCATTTTATTAATCTGGCAGGCATCAACGTTGAAATCGAGATCCATGATATCGGGGCTACCCATCCCAATACCTATATGATCACGCTGAGTAATAAAGAAGAATCCCGGAGAATGACGGCCATTTCAACGGGCGGAGGAATGATCGAGGTAATATCGGTTGATGGCGCGAAAGTTTCTATGGCCGGAGATTTTTGCGAGACCCTGATCTATTGTAAATCGCCGGATATTGTGTTGCCTTTTATAAGGGAAGCGTTCCAATATGATGAACTTTCTTTACATGCGGCTGATCTGACTTTTATTGAAATTAAATCCCAGCAGTTCCCGGTAGAGGATCTGTGCCAGGAACTGCTGGCTATGAAGGAGGTGCTTTTTATCAAAAAACTGTCACCAGTTCTACCGGTTATGGCCAGGAAAGACCTTCATGTGCCATTTATCACTTGTGAAGAGATGTTTGCTTATAACTGGGGAAAGAATCTGGAGCTTTGGGAACTTGCCATTGCCTATGAAAGTTCAAGGGGAAATATTTCAGAAAAAGAAGTGTTTGAGAAGATGCGTGATATTGTACGCATCATGGATCATTCCATTCAACTGGGATTAAAGGGAACGAAGTACGCTGACCGGATTTTAGGGAGCCAGTCCGTACAGTTGAAAGAGCAACTAAACAATAACCGGTTGATTGGCGGGGATGCCAACAACACAATCATTATGTATGTATCGGCAATGATGGAAGTAAAAAGTTCCATGGGCGTAATTGTCGCTGCCCCAACAGCCGGATCCTGCGGTGCTTTACCTGGTGCGATCTTTGGAACAGCGTCCTCATTAAACCAGTCAGAAGACGATATCGTTAAAGCAATGCTTGCTTCCGGACTCATCGGTGTTTTCATAGCAGCACATGCAACATTTGCAGCAGAGGTAGGTGGTTGCATGGCGGAATGCGGTTCCGGTTCAGGCATGGCTGCTGCCGCTTTGGTGGGCATGGCGAAAGGATCGCTTTTACAATCCATTGCCGCCGCGTCCCTGGCGCTTCAGAATTCTTTGGGTTTGATTTGTGATCCCATTGGGAACAGGGTGGAAGCGCCATGCCTGGGAAGAAATGTAATGGCAGCGACAAACGCGGTATCCTGTGCAAATATGGCATTATCAGATTATGATCATTTGATACCCCTGGATGAAGTGATTGAAACCATGCAGAAAGTGGGCAACGAAATTCACCATTCCCTTAGATGTACTAATCTGGGAGGGCTCTCCGTGACCAAAGGCGCAAAGAAAATTGAAGAAAAGTTAAATGAACAGCCGCAATCGTTTTTTAAAAGCTGCTAGACCGGAACAGATCGTGCTCCTGCTTTTGCCGGTATATGCTATTTTTTTTCTCCCCTCCAAAACGAGCGGACAGGAACATCATAAAGTATTTACCCATGCCGATACGCTTCGCGGGTCCGTCACGCCGCAAAAGAACCTGGTGGGATGTTACCTTTTACGATCTGCGTGTAAAAATAAACCCGCAGGACAGTACGATTGAAGGCTGCCATCATATTACCTATCAGGTGTTGAAGCCGCGAAGG
>JAYVXJ010000682.1:0-4277 GCA_043785285.1 Chitinophagaceae bacterium | reverse complement strand
CACCGAGCAAAGGCAATAGTCCATGGGGCTGTTGTGTGGTTTCAAAAGCAAAAACAATGGAAGTCAGTAGCGCCCGGGCTGATCCCGCAAACATGGCCGCCATACCAATAAGCGCACAGGTAGGCAGGTTGATATCGGCATGGGGGAAAAAATTAAGCACTGCTGTTCCCAGCAATAAGCCGGTTCCTCCGCCAATGGTTAACAGGGGTGCCAGTGTTCCACCGGATGTGCCACTACCGAGGGAAATGGACCAGGAAATGAATTTCAGCAGGCTCAATCCCACGATCAGTGGCATCGCCACCGAACCTGTCAGCAGGTTAGTAATATTATAATACCCCACACCCATTGTATTGGGAGCAAAATATCCAATGATACCTACAGCTATTGCGCCAATTGCCGGCCACCACATCCAGTGTATAGGTGATTTTTCAAATTGATCTTCGATCCAGTAAACACTTTTGGAAATAAAAGCAGCTACTACGCCAATGATAGCACCCAGCATAACATAAATGAGGAGTGCCTGATAGGAAGGTTCCGGAATATCGGGCATTCCAAAAACCGGATTGATACCGAACAGGAGTAAATGCATTGCCGCTCCTGTTGCGCAGGCCAGGGCGACCGGAATAATGGAGCGAGGGGAAAATTCAAATAATAATAGTTCCACAGCCAGCAATACCGATGAAATCGGCGTTCCGAAAATGGCCGCCATACCGGCCGTTGCTCCCGCCGTCAGCATCACTTTCCGTTCATTGGGTGTGATATGCATCAGCTGCCCCGTAAGAGACCCAAAGGCGCCCCCAGTGGAAATGATGGGTCCTTCCGCACCGAATGGCCCGCCTGTTCCAATTGAAAATGCGGCCGAAATTGGTTTGAGTAAAGTAACCATGGGCTTAATCCGGCTCTTATTCGTCAACACCTGTTCCATAGCTTCGGGAATACCATGACCCCGGATAGCCTTAGATCCCAGTTTAGCCATGATGCCGACCAGCACGCCTCCGATCACAGGTATAATAATTACCCAGAGTCCTAAATGGTTACCGGTCGGACTCGCATCTTCCAGCGAAAACTTACCGTAAAAAGAAATGTTGGTAATCAGATTAATCAGCGCTACCATTACCTTTGCCATGAAGCCAATCACAATGGCATTTAATACCACCTGGATGCTGATAAAAAATAACCTGGTGGAAACCATGGGGGTTATCGAAGAATCTTCCTCTTCTAAATCCAGGGAAGGCGCAATTGGAATACCTTCTTCCGAAGGGATATTATCTCGACGCATGAAAAAGTGGAATTTTTTACAAAAATATTGGCTTGACAGTACATTTCATCAATTTTAACCCGATATTTTATTATAAAACATTATTTTAGCAATGTTTTACGGAAAAGACTATTACTTAATTTCTACTAGATCACTTTATGGATTTGCATCCGGATTGCTTTCTTTGCCGATACGCCGTAGCGCCCTGGCAACCAGCCATTGAGGCCAATGCCGTACTGATGAATTTTAAAAAAGGGGAACATTTATTTAAAGAGGGTGAGCCGGTAACCGGCTTTTATTTTGTGCATTCCGGTAAAGTAAAAATTCACAAACGCTGGGGTGAATCAAAAGACCTTATTATCAAGTTTGCCGGAAAAATGGAAATCCTGGGTCATCGCGGAATGGTGGGAAATCAATCCTTTCCCATTTCCGCTACGGCTATTGAAGACTGCCATGTCTGTTTTATTACGACCGAATTTTTTAACACTACATTGCTCGTAAACCACGAACTGGCTTATCAGATGGTGCTTTTTTATGCTGATGAATTGCAGCAGGCCGAACTCGGCATGCTCAATATGGTTCGCATGGATGTTAAAAGCAGGATCGCTGATGCTTTATTAAAATTGCAGGAAAATTTTGGTCCAGATGCCAATGGATTTATTAACTGCAATCTAACCCGGCAGGATGTAGCTTCTTATGCAGGAACTACCTACGAGACCTTATTCAAAACGATGAATGAACTGGCAGATGAAAAAATTATTGAAACCGCCGGAAAAAGTATTTTTATTAAGAATAAAAATAAACTCCGCGAATTAATAAAACCGCCGCAAAATAAAATCCCGGCAGCTAAAAGCCACCGGGATCTGTGATCCATGAGTCAGGGATTTCAACTTATCAAAACAACCAATTTTATCTGATGGCCTGGCCGGGTTTAATCAAGGTCATAATCCGGGCCAGATCATAATAACATCGGGCCATGAGGGTATGCTATTCTGCCCGACGGGCACTATTTAATACATTAAGCCTTATGGTTGAAAGTGTGTCGAAGACTTCTTAGGTAAAAGCCGAATCGTAATTAAAAATAAGATACTCCCCTGGTAAAGGAACAATAGAAAGAAACAGCTTTTATGTTATCAGAAAAAACTCCAGTAACTGTAAACCTGGTCGAGGTGCAGATTGGTATCGGGCCAGTGATCAATATCAAAACCCGGGGCTTTCTCCAGCGCCTCTTTTGACAGATCAAAAATAAAAAGCTTTCTTGCCGGATCAACTTTGACTAATCTGAAAGGGATTGCAAAATATTTTATACCTATACCCAGGAAACCACCGAATTCAATAACAAAATAATCAATATTACCAGTATTGATATCCAGCATGATGTCTTTTATTTCCCCCAGGTGATCGTCCGTACTATTCCGGACTTTATCCCCTATAATAGAAGAAGCGGCTAAGTACTTTAATGGCAGGTTGGGAAAAAGATCCCCGGAATTTGCGCCGGTAAGATTATCGTTTTGAAGGGTGCTCATAAATATAACCTCGTAATATTATAATTATGTATAACAGTAAAAGTTATGCCAGTCAGCTCCGGAATCTATTTGATCGCCATAGAAAGTAAAAAAACCGCTTCGCTTTTTGCTTTTACACTATGGGGAATACGTTCATGCAAAACAACTAGCTGACCTTTGTTCATTTCCACCGATTGCTGATCGGTAATAAAAAGAATTTGTCCTTCCAGCACCTGAATATGAATAATGCCTGCTGCAGTATGCCTGACCATTTCCGCACCGGGATGGAGGGCCACCAACACCAGCCGGAGGTTATCCGATTTAAAAATGGTGATTGCATTCCGGTCGCTGTCTTTCCAGGAAGGTTCTTTTCTGATCTGGTCAATATAAAATGGAAGATTTACGGTAACCAGCGATGCATCAAGTGCGCGTTCACCTTCCGGGCGCCGGGGAGTAGATTCGTTAGATTTTTCCTGCATATTATTTAATTTATTTTTCCACTTGCTATTTTATAAAAAGCTGCGTATTACAAAACTAAATAAATAAAATTCAAGCCAGGAATTGCTCTAAATGGGATTTAATTTCCACAATAGGGAAAAAATAGCGGGTTTTTTCCCTTAAAAATATTTTTCGCGTAAAAATAAAACCCTGATTATGGTACTGTAATGACCTGATTAATAGGTTAAAAACGAATATAATTACTCCATAATGCGTTGAGAATCAAATTTTGGTATACAGCTTGTTTAATCATTACTGGTTTTTCATAGGATATTGGATTTTAAACGGGGCTGGATTTCTATCCTGGCCCTTTTTTTTACTCTTCCTGGTAATTATCTTTGCAATTATGAAAAAAATGAAATGTTTACCTTTCGCTTTAATTGCTTTTAGTCTTTTTGCTCTTTCCACTCCCGGTTATTCGCAAACCCGTGCAGGCCACGGAGAGGTAACGCCGGTAAAAGTTGGAAGCACAGTACTTAATTTAGGAATTGGTGTAGGGGCAGATTATAAAGGCGATAGCTATGCTTCTGGTTTTGGATTTAAGGTTGCAGCCGAATGGGGTCTTTGGCAGGCAGGACCCGGCGTAATCACTTTAGGGCCTGAGATTGGGGGTTCTTTTTCCAATGGAGGATTTCACAATTACGATAATTACCAGTCCCGTACCATAATTATAGCAGCCAGGTCTGCCTGGCATTATGGATGGCAGGTTCCCGGTTTAGATACTTATGGTGGCTTTTCAGCTGGATTGGGATTTCATCATTGGGGCTACCGCAATGATGTGGATCACTATCAGGATCAGGTGATTCCCGTGTTCGGTGGCTTTGTCGGTGCTTCCTATTTTATCTCCCCGCAGTTTGGATTTAATGCAGAAGCAGGTTATGATATTACCAACTTTCAGGTTGGAGTGATTTTTAAACTAAACTAGTTTTCTGAATTTATTGTTGACCGTTGGTGGTTGACGGTATTTAGGTGCAGATCCGCACCTGGAATCCATCAACCATCAACGCTTAATTAGA
>JAYVXJ010000681.1:0-13431 GCA_043785285.1 Chitinophagaceae bacterium | reverse complement strand
GATGGAACGGCTGGTGGCGCTGCTGTACAGCTTCAGGAGTTGCTGGGGATTGGAATAGCGATTAAGCTTTAGGGTTAAAGAGCATGAGTGAATTGGTTATCGGTCAACCGTCAACAAAATTTTATCAGCCTGGTGAAATAAATGTTCACAAACTCCCGTTCCAAAGGCAAATCCGGGGCTTATTTTTATGTATCCTTGTAACTAAAGCATACGAATGCAGAACGCCTCATCCTATCAGATTAAATTATCCACGTTTGAGGGACCATTTGACCTTCTTCTTTTTTTTATTGAGCGGGACGAACTGGATATTTATAATATACCTATTCATCAGCTGATTAAGGATTTTCTGAATTTTATTCATTCCCAGGAAACGCTGAACATTGAATTGAGTAGTGAGTTTATATTATTTGTTTCTACGCTGATGCGGATCAAGGCCAGAATGCTGCTGCCGCGTAAGGAACTGGATGAACAGGGCAACGAGATTGATCCACGGCAGGAACTGGTGAATAAAGTATTGGAATATAAGCGGTACAAAGAAGCTGCTGTGCGTATGGCACAACTGGAAGAATCGCGGATGCAAATGGTAAAGAGAGGAAATCTATATAAAGAACTGTTGCAAATTGGTGAAACGTCAGGAGAAGGAACGGAGATACAGTCTCTCAGCCTTTTTAAACTCATGAAGACTTTTGAAAAGGTTATGCAGCGGATGCACGACCGGAATAACCGTCCCACGCATACGGTTATTCAGTATAATTACAGCATGGAAGAAAGCCGGTCGAATCTGATAGACCTGTTAAGAAGGGAAGTCACCGTGTCGTTTGAAAAAATCATCAGTACCTGCAATGACCGCATCCAGGCTATTTTCCTTTTTCTTTCTATTCTCGAACTCATTCAGCAGCGTTATATGAATATTCTTATTGGTGAAGGGATGAATAATTTTATTTTAGAATATAATCCGGAGGGGGAAACGTTGAATGCTGAACACGAAATGTAATTGGGCATGAACAAAATGAGGAAAGTGTTACTTGTCTCTCTGCTCGCAGGTTGTCTTCAGGCAAATGCCCGGCAGGAAGATTATTCAATACAAGCGGTGCCGTTTACCCAGGTAAAGTTAACTGACCATTTGTGGATCTCGCATATTGAAACCAATCGTACGGTTACCATTCCGGCTTCTTTTGAACGATGCGATAAAACGGGAAGGGTTAAGAATTTTATCATGGCCGCTAAAAGAAGCGGAAAATTCTGCACCACTTTTCCTTTGGATGATACGGATATTTATAAAACCATTGGAACTGCTTACAGAAGAAAAGACCATGACGGCTATTCCTTATTATTCCTGGTCCAACAGAGGAAAGGGGGAAATGGAGATCTGGTTTCCGGAAAGCGTAAAATCTATTGATCTATTAACGGAATGAGCTGATTGAGAATTAAAAATTGAAAATTGAAAATGATGATTTGAATCGCGAAATTACACATAAAGTCCATCAACCATCAACCCTTTTAACCCGTTCTCCACAAATCACCCTCGTCGTTGCATATATAGCCTCTGCATCAAACCCACATGCATGCTGAAGTTGTTTCGGTGATCCGTGTTCTACTACTTTATCCGGAATGCCCAGCATAATCACTTCCGCCTGATATTGATGTGCGGCCATAAATTCCAGTACAGCCGATCCAAAGCCACCGGCAATACTGCCGTCTTCCACGGTAATGATCTTATTGAATTGCTGAAATACTTCATGGAGCAATTCTTCATCCAATGGTTTTGCAAACCGCATATCGTAATGCGCCGGATCGATGTCTTCTGTTCGCAGGGAACGGATAGCTGTGGTTACAAAATTTCCCGGATGTCCGAAAGAAAGTATAGCCAGGTTCCGGCCATCTTTTAGTTTTCTTCCTTTACCAATGGGAATTTCCCGGAAGGGTGTTTTCCAATCAGGCATCACGCCTTCTCCGCGGGGATAGCGGATAACAAATGGATGCGTATTGGAATCCAATTGTGCAGTATACATCAGGTTGCGGAGTTCCGACTCATTCATGGGCGCGCTCACAATCATATTCGGAATACAACGCATATACGCGATATCATAAGCTCCGTGATGTGTTGGTCCGTCTTCGCCTACCAATCCTGCACGGTCCAGGCAAAAGATGACAGGAAGATCCTGAATGGCCACATCATGCACTACCTGATCATAGGCCCTTTGCATGAACGTAGAATAGATATTACAGAAAACGCGCATGCCCTGCGTGGCCATACCCGCACTGAGGGTAACGGCATGCTGTTCGCAAATACCCACATCAAATGCCCGGTCCGGCATTTTTTCCATCATGAATTTCAGCGAACTTCCACTGGGCATTGCAGGCGTTACGCCGAATATCTTTGGGTTTTTTTCTGCCAGCTCAATGATGGTATGCCCGAATACATCCTGGTATTTGGGCGGCTGAACGGTATCGAATTTCTTTTTATAAATTTCACCGGTAATCTTATCAAACAATCCCGGCGCGTGCCATTTGGTTTGATCGCTTTCTGCCTGTGCATATCCCTTTCCTTTTACGGTGATGATGTGCAACAGTTTAGGACCCGGAATATTTTTAAGGTCATTGAGAATATCAACCAGCTTGTTGAGGTTATGTCCATCTATGGGACCGAAATAACGCAGCTTGAGGGCTTCAAAGAGATTGCTGCTCTTGTTGACGAAACTTTTAATGCTGTGTTCGATCTTACTGGCAATATCCCGGCTGAAATGGCCGCCCACAGGTAATTTACCCAGCGCCTTCCAGATATCATCCTTAAACTTATTATAGGTTTGCGACGTAGTGATATCGGTCAGGTATTCCTTCAGTGCACCCACATTCTGATCAATGCTCATGCAATTGTCATTCAATATGATCAGCAGATCGGTGTCCGCCACGCCGGCGTGGTTCATGCCTTCAAAAGCAAGTCCTGCCGTCATAGCCCCATCTCCAATTATGGCAACTACTTTACGATCGGCTTCTCCTTTGTATTTAGCGGCCATGGCCATGCCCAATGCCGCACTGATGGAAGTGGAAGAATGACCTACACCAAACGTATCATAAATACTTTCGCTGCGGTTGGGGAAACCGCTGAGTCCTTTAAATTTTCTATTACTGGAAAAATTATCGCGTCGGCCGGTAAGAATTTTATGCCCGTAAGCCTGATGTCCCACATCCCAGACCAGTTGATCATAGGGCGTATTGAAAACATGATGCAGGGCTACGGTGAGTTCGGCCACACCGAGACTGGCAGCAAAATGACCCCCATGCAGACTAACCACGTCAATAATGTACTGGCGAAGTTCGTCGGTCAGTTGTTGCAACTGATCCCGGTTCAATTTTTTAAGATCGGCCGGCGAGTCTATAGATTGTAAAAGGGGTCCCGGAACAAGGTCCATCTGCTTGGTTTAACGTGTAAAAGTAGCAATTTCAACGGATATTCACTTCGGAGCCCCGAACCTTTCCCCTGTCAGAGCGGCCATTGACCGCCAAAGTCCCTGAAATACCCACTAGTACTAAAATATGGGAGAAAGCGGATTTATCCTATAGATTTGCCTGCTACGGAAGCGGATGCAAAAATCAAGTAAATATTACTGGTGGTTCCAGATCGGAGGGTGGGGGTTTCTCGCCCTGATGTCCATTTTATTAAACATCTTGTTCAATCAGAAGGTGAACGCCCAGTTTTTTGAACAACTATTGGTCATGATGTTCGCCAATATCTTCAGCACCCATTTGTTCCGGGAATATATCCGTCGTTCCAAATGGCTATTGATGCCTGTGGAAAAAGTCATTCCCAAATTCCTTATCGGGATTGTGGTCGTTTGCTTAATGGCCAGCCTCCTCCGTTTATGGGTTATTGATTTGCTTAGCCTTTCCAGCAACAAAAGAAATTTTGAAACCCGGTTCCTTTTGTTAAACCTGGAAAACGGATTGTCCATCATTCCATGGACGCTGATTTATTATTTCTATCATTATATTAATAAGAGCCGAAAGCAGGAACTGGATACATTAAAGTTAGAGGCGCTGGTAAAGGAACTGGAATTGAAAACGATCAAATCGCATATCAACCCGCATTTTATTTTTAATGCCCTCAACAGTATCCGGGCGCTCATTGATGAAAATCCGGTGCGGGCAAGAAAGGCAATCACCGAGTTGAGCAATATTTTAAGGAGCAGCATGCAGACAGAGAAACAGGAAACGGTTCTTTTTCAAAAAGAACTCGATATTGTAAAGGATTATCTGGCGCTGGAACATATCCGGTTTGAAGACCGGTTGAAAGTGCAGTATGAAATTGCTGAAGATACCCTTGACCAGCCCATCCCCCCCATGATGCTGCAGACGCTGGTGGAGAACGCCATCAAACATGGGATCAGTAAACAGTTAAGTGGCGGAACAGTAACCATTATTTCTGATCTGAAAGAGCATTATTACGAACTGGTGATCCGTAATACCGGGCGGCTGGATGAACCTGGTAATGAAGATGGATTTGGATTGATGAGTACCCGCAACCGCTTACAGTTGCTTTTTGGCGATCAGGCAAATTTTTATATTCGTGAAGTAAATGGAAATACTGTGGAAGCCGTGTTGCATATTCCGTTAACTTAAAATAAATCATATGATAAGAGCAGTTATCATTGACGACGAAAGACTTGCCCGCAACGAGTTAAAAAAACTGTTGCTGGAATTTCCAGAGATTGAAGTGATTGCCGAGGCAGCCAATGCGAATGAAGGAATTGAAAAGATAGACAGCCTCAATCCGGATCTCATTTTTCTGGATATCCAGATGCCTGGCAAAACAGGTTTTGATATGCTGGCCGAACTGGAGAAAGCGCCGGATGTGATTTTTACTACGGCCTATGATGATTATGCATTAAAAGCTTTTGAAGTGAATGCGCTGGATTATCTGTTGAAACCAGTGGAGCCCCGGCGACTTGCTGACGCCTTACAGAAACTGCATCTCGAAGAAAACCGGGATCGGGAAGGAATTACTGACGATGAGATCTCCGTAAATAAAACCTTGCTGCATGAAACGGATCAGGTCTTTGTTAAAGACGGAGAACGGTGCTGGTTTGTAAAACTGGCGGATATCCGTTTATTCGAAAGTGTGGGGAATTACGCCAAAATTTATTTTGGCCCCCATAAGCCGCTCATCCTTAAATCACTCAATTCCCTGGAAGAAAGGCTGGATGAAAAAGTTTTTTTCAGAGCCAACCGGAAACATATCGTGAATCTCCGGCTGATTGAAAAAATAGAACCTTATTTTAACGGTGGTTTATTATTGGAATTGAAAGGAGGCGAGAAAATTGAAGTGAGCCGGAGGCAAACGGTTAAGTTTAAAGAAATGATGAGTTTATAAATCCAGGTAACAAACACCGAATGAGAACTGAATTTTTTTTATCCCTGATATTTATCAGCAGTGCAGGTTGTGCACAGCCAGCTGCCAGCCTGATCCGGCAGGATAAGGTAACCCGTATCGAAAAGATCTTATCAGCAGACGATATGCAGGGCCGGCAGGTATTTACGCCCGGAATTGAGAAAGCCGCCAGTTTCATCATCCAGGAATTTAAGTCGGCAGGATTAAAACCTATACAAGGCAGCAAAGATTTCCGACAGACCTTTACGATGGTTGAAACGAAAGTTACAGAAGCAGATGCTAATCTGGATGGACTGATTTTAAATTCCCGGCATATCATTGCTTTTACAGCTGCACCAGATCTTACGGTTACCCAGGCCGACCATTATCAAAAAGTAGTTGTAAAGAAGGGGGATGATTTCAGCACAATCATTTTTAAATACCTGGATGTGGATCAAAATTTTCTTATCCTGATAGATACCAGTTTCTCAAAAAATTTTGCAAGACTGACTAATTTTCACATGCCGCAATTTGAAGGATCGGGGAACCGGATAGTTGTTTTAACCAATTCTGATCCCGGCCAATTCCGCATTCATATCAAGCAGGAAACCACCAAACAAGCCCTGACCAACATTGTAGGTATTCTACCCGGCAAATCTTTAAAGAATGAGTATGTGATTTTTTCTGCGCACTACGATCATCTGGGCATAGGGAAGCCGGATGCCAACGGAGATTCTGTTTACAATGGTGCCAATGATGATGCTTCCGGTACCACAGCCGTATTAGCACTGGCAAAATATTTCAGTAAACTGCAAAATAATCAACGCACACTCATTTTTGCAGCATTTACAGCAGAAGAAGTCGGCGAATTCGGATCAGCTTATTTTTCCAGACAATTCAATCCGGGAAAAATCATGGCCATGTTCAACATTGAAATGATCGGAACGGAAAGTAAATGGGGGAAGAATTCAGCCTACATTACAGGTTATGACAGAACCGATATGGGAAGCATCCTGGAAAAGAATTTAGAGAACAGCAAATTCAAATTTTATCCGGATCCTTATCCTGCCCAGCAATTATTTTTCCGGTCTGATAATGCCACGCTAGCCAAAAAGGGCGTTCCGGCCCACACTATCTCCACTTCTAAAATGGATTCAGAAAAATATTATCACAGCCTGGGAGATGAGTTTGAAACCCTGGATATGCAAAACATGACGGAAATTATTCAGGCCATCGCCCTCAGTGCCAGGTCAATTATTGCCGGTACGGATACTCCTCAACGAGTAAAGCGCTGAAGCTTATTTGTGTTTTGAATTCCCGGATATCTGCCCGTAGAAGGATATCATTTGGCGGTAATTACTGGAAACCTGAAGTGTTGCATATCCACTTGAGGTAATGCTCAATTGCATTTTATTGGCATTCTTTTCGTCTTTGGGTGAGATCAGGATTAACCAGCCACCATCTTTAGCTTCCTTCGCATCATAAGAAAAGGAAGTGGAGATGAAATTAATTCCGCCATTGGTATCACCCGGAGTAGCTGTATAAGCGCGTCCGAAATAGGGCAGATCAGCGTCAAGACTATCCTGCCGGACTTTTAATGTGTAGAGACTTGTCAGATAACGTGTTTTACCACTTGCAGGCATAGCCGATTGCGCATTGAAAGTATATTGCCGGGATTCTATAAGCGATTTTAATTGTGCATATTGCGCCTTCTTTTTTTCTTCTTTGGCAGATTGGGCAGAAGTGCCGATGGAGATTAGTAAACACAGCGGCATGAAAAGCCGGAGCATATGGCTGAATTTCATCAATCTTTTTAATAAAGGTAGTAAAATCCGGATTGGGAAATATTTTCCAGGTTCTCCGGCTATATGAATTTTTGAAGAACCTTGTTCATTTCGGCTACGATCTCCGGATTGCACAGATTCCCCAAACTCCCTTCATGTGTATGTTTCAGGGGGTGGCTTTGATCAAAAGAAAAACGTCTATTTAAAATTTGAGTACCCACTGTTTTATAAGCTTCCCGGAACGGTATTCCCCGGTTAACGAGTTCATTCACCGCTTCCACACTAAAAAGGTATTTATATTTTTCGTCTTTCAGGATATCCTTTGTGATCCGGATATTGGATAGCATGAGCACGGTCATTTGCAGACATGCTTTCAGTTCTTCAATAGCGGGGAATAAAATCTCTTTTGTGAGTTGCATATCCCGGTGATAACCTGAAGGAAGGTTTCCCATGAGCAGGCTGAGTTCATTCGGGACGGCCTGAATCCGGTTACATTTTGCCCGTATCAATTCAAAAACATCCGGATTTTTTTTATGCGGCATGATGCTGCTGCCGGTAGTCAGTTCATCAGGAAATGAAATGAACCCGAAATCCTGGTTCATGTATAAACAGCAGTCCATCGCCAGCCGGGAAAGGGTTGCAGCCAGGGATGCCATACCGAAGGCCACGAGTTTTTCGGTTTTTCCCCTGCTCATCTGAGCATATACTGAATTGTAATGCAGGGAGGAAAATTGAAGCAGGGTTGTAGTCATATTCCGGTTTAATGGAAAGGAGGAGCCATATCCCGCACCGCTGCCCAGGGGATTTTTATTAGCCACCTGATAAGACGCTGCCAGCATTTCCAGATCGTCGGTCAGACTCTCCGCATAAGCGCCGAACCATAATCCGAAGGAAGATGGCATGGCGATCTGCAGGTGGGTATACCCGGGAAGCAGGTCATGCTGATATTGATTACTGAGTGAGATCAGCAGATCAAAAAATCCCTTTACTTCATTTTTAATAGTTTGAATTTCAGCGCGTAGGAAAAGGTTGATGTCTACGGCTACCTGATCATTCCTGCTACGCCCACTGTGAATCTTTTTTCCCGCTTCGCCTATTTCTTTTGTGAGATTGAATTCCACCTGGGAGTGAACGTCTTCCACACCGGGTTCAATCTGAAAACGGCCTTCCCGGATATCGGTAAGCATGTTCTGTAATGCTTTCTGTATGGAACGGGATTCTTCAGCAGTGATCATTCCTATGCTTTCCAGCATACTGGAATGAGCCATGGATCCTTCCACATCGTATCTGGCCAGCGCGATATCGAATTCCTTATCGCGGCCGACCGTAAATTTTTCAATGATTTCATTGACTTTTGCCCCCTCTTTTTGCCAAAGCTTCATGGGTGATATTTTTAGCTTAACACATTTTAGGTTGACGGTTGACAGTTGACGGTTGACGGATATCAGGTGTCAATTCACACATACAGTCCGTCAACTGTCAACTTTTCAAATAAGCTCATTCAACAGCTGAATATACGCCGCGATCCCTTCCTTAATTTCATCAATATAAATATACTCATCTGCAGTATGGCTTCTTGCCGAATCACCCGGACCCATTTTGAGTGCCGGAAATGGCATAAGGGCCTTGTCTGACGTGGTGGGAGATCCGTAATAGCCTCTTCCCAATGCGATGCCTGCTTTTACCAACGGATGATTCAGTGGAATGGACGTGGATTTCATCCGGGTGGTGCGTGGTTTGAAATGGCTTTTCAGGTTTTGCTTCAGCGCCTCCAGGATCTCTTCAAAACTATACAATTCGTTCACCCGCACGTCTATAACATATTTGCACTGCGCTGGTACCACGTTGTGCTGTTTGTTTTCTGTGTCTATAACGGTAACGCTCATGCGCGTTTCGCCGAGCAGGTCACTTTTCTTTTCAAAGCGGCAATTACGTATCCACTCGATATCTTCAATGGCTTTATACAACGCATTTTCTCCTTCATTCCGGGCAGCATGACCGGGTCTTCCGGAGGCGATGCAATCGATTACCATCAATCCTCTTTCGGCAACGGCCATATGCAGTTTGGTGGGCTCACCTACTATACCGAAATCAATCTGGCCCAGATAGGGAAGCACCAGTTCAATGCCATTTACACCACTGATCTCTTCTTCCGCACTGGCAGCAAATACCACATTATGTTTCAAATCTCCCCTGTTGTAATAATGAAGAAAAACGGCGATGAGGCTCACCAGGCAACCTCCCGCATCGTTACTGCCCAGACCGAATAGCTTCCCGTCTTTTACGGCAGGGGTAAACGGATCCATGCTGTAACTCTTATTGGGCCGCACGGTGTCGTGATGGGAGTTTAGCAGAATGCTCTGCCGGGAAGCGTGATAATTCCTGTTCCGCGCATAAATATTATTTCCAACCCTGGCAAAGGGCACCTGATGGCGTTCAAAAAAAGTGCAGATGAGGTCTGCTGTATCATTTTCTTCTTTCGAAAAAGAAGGCGTGGCGATTAATTCCTTTAATAAGGCGATCGCTTCTGACTGCAAAGATTCAATAGATAAATTACTCATGACTGATGGTTGTTCCTGATTTCCCATTCAACAGATTCCCGAGGTCTTCTCCTTTTCCGATGATGACTTTTTTTACTCCCTGGCGGATGGCTGCAAAGGCATTATCCAGTTTGGGAATCATACCGGCAAAGATCTTTTTTGATTCTTTTAATTCCTGATAATAAGCCGGGTTTATAGAGTGGATCACCGAATTTTCATCATCCACATCCAGTAAAACACCTGCTTTTTCAAAACTATAAATAAGTCGCACTTGAAATGATGTACTCATGGCTTTGGCTATTTCCTGTGCAATGGTATCCCCATTGGTATTCAGCAATTGATTTTTACCATCGTGCGTGATAGGCGCCATAACAATCGCCAGTCCCTGATTTAACAGGTCTCCGAGCCAGTTGGCATTTACGGAATCTATATCTCCCGCAAAACCGTAATCTATTCCGGCAAGAATTCTTTTGTGCGCCAGGATGCTGTTGCCGTCGGCTCCGCAGATGCCGGTGGCATTACATTGAAGCGACTGCAATTGGGCAACAATATTTTTATTGATATATCCGGCATAGACC
The DNA here is from genome assembly GCA_043785285.1 of Chitinophagaceae bacterium. Classification (GTDB taxonomy): domain Bacteria; phylum Bacteroidota; class Bacteroidia; order Chitinophagales; family Chitinophagaceae; genus Puia. Next base: position 3,161 of record JAYVXJ010000681.1, on the reverse strand, counting down.
ATGGTAACGATCTTCAGGGTTTCTGCATCAGTCACTCGCCGACCGTCCACCAGTTGTTGCGGGATACCCATTTTCTCCGCCATTCGCGTTGCCATTTTGCCCCCCCCGTGAACCAGTATTTTTTTGCCGGGAATGATCGCAAATTTTTTCAGAAAGGAAGAAAGTGCGGATTCTTCGTCAACGATATTTCCCCCGATCTTAATTACGTTCAGATCTTCCATGGGCTAAAATTGAGATTGAAGGATATCACTCAATACTGCCTGGGCAGCCCAGACCCGGTTTCCTGCCTGCCGTGTAACAATGCTGTGCGGTCCGTCCAGCACCTCATCACTCAGTTCTACATTTCGGCGAACGGGAAGACAATGCATTACTTTAGCCTGATTGCTGACGGCTAACTTTTCGTTGGTCAGCATCCATTCCGGATCATTGGTATATATTTTACCATAATCGTTGTACGTGCTCCAGTTCTTTACATAAACAAAATCCGCGCCCTTTAATGCTTCATCCTGATTTTGGGTAATCGTTGCCCCTTTGGTAAATGAAGGATCCAGTTCATAGTCTTCCGGATGTGTGATCACAAAATCAGATTTACCCCACGCATTAATCCATTGCGAAAAGCTGTTGGCCACACATTGTGGCAGGGGTTTTACATGAGGCGCCCAGGTCAGCACGATTTTCGGTTTTTTTATCAGGGGCGCGGATTGCATGGATTCTGTTATCGTGATAACATCCGTTAAGCTTTGTAACGGATGGAGTGTGGCACTTTCCAGGCTCACAACCGGAATGCCCGAATATTTTACAAATTGACGAATGTATAATTCACTGTAATCATCTTCGCGGTTTTTCAGGGAAGGAAAAGTGCGGATGCAAAGGATATCAAAATATTTTCCCAACACCGGGGCAGCATCCTTAATATGTTCCACCGTATTTCCGCTCATGATGGCTTCTTCTTCAAACTCCAGCGCCCATCCTTCCTTATCTACATTAAATATGATTGGTTCCAAACCTAACTGACGCGCAGCCACCTGGGTGCTGAGGCGGGTACGAAGACTTGGATTCAGAAACAACAGGCCAATTCTTTTTCCTTCTCCAAGCGCTTTATCCGCATAGGGATTTTTTTTATATTGAAGGGCTTTGCTGATCAGCTTATCCAGATCAACAACATCAGCGATGGAGATAAAATTTTTCATGCCTGACTTACCAGATTTGGGGATGACGTTAAATGATTGACCTCATCTGTTAATGATTCCAGAAATTCTCCAGCCTCTTTTTTCCTCAGGGCCAGGGAAGGCAACAACCGGATTACGTTTGGTTTTGCTTCGCCGGTAAATACCTGTTGATTAAATAAAAGATTTTTGCGCAGGTCTTTTAATTCACCCGTTACATCAAAGCCAATCATCAGACCTTTACCACGCACATTTTGCAGGCCCTCCATTTTATGCAATTCATTCATCAGGAAATTCCCGGTTGCTTCCGCATTTTCCATCAGCTTTTCTGCTTCGATCACTTCGAGCACAGCTAAAGCCGCTGCGCAGGCCAGGTGATTCCCGCCAAAAGTGGTGCCCAGCAGGCCGTGTTTTGATTTGAACTGCGGCGCAATCAGAATGCCCGCAACCGGAAACCCATTTCCCATTCCTTTGGCCATACTGTATATATCTGCGTTGACACCGGCATAGTCAGGAGAGAAAAACTTGCCGGTTCTTCCATATCCGCACTGTACACTGTCTGCAATGAAAACGGCGTTGTGTTCAGTACAAAGAGAGCGGATTTTTTGAAGGAAAGAATAATCGGCAACGTTGATCCCGCCTACACCCTGAATGCCTTCAATAATTACAGCAGCTATTTCGTTGCCCTGTTTTGTAAAATAATCTTCCAGGGCCTGTTCATCGTTGAATGGGAGAAAAAGTACATTCTCTGTTTGATTCACAGGAGCCTGGATGGCCGGGTTATCGGTAATGGCAACAGCCAGAGATGTTCTTCCGTGAAAAGATTTTTTAAACGCAATTATTTTTTTTCTACCGTTATGGAAAGAGGCGAGCTTGAGTGCATTCTCGTTTGCTTCAGCACCTGAATTACAAAGGAATAACTGATAGTCATCTTTGCCGGAAACTTTTCCCAGTTTTTCTGCCAGTTCCTTTTGCAGGGGAATATTGACAGAGTTGGAATAAAAGGCTACGAGATTCAACTGGTGCGTTATGCGCGATACGAAATGCGGATGGGTATGCCCAATGGAAATCACCGCATGTCCGCCATACATATCCAGGTATTGCTGACCGGCATCATCCCAGAGATAAGAACCCTTTGCCCGGGTGATGGTGATGTTGTTGATGGGGTAGACGTTGAAGAGATTCATTTTGCTTGTGTTTATGGTTAAGAAGCTGTTTGGTTGACAGTTGACTGATTTCAGGTGCGAAATTCAAACCTAAAGACCGTCAACCGTCAACCGTCAACTGTCAACTGTCAACCGTCAACGTTTCATTTAGTGTATCAAAAATTATCAAAAATAATTCGCCTTCAACCTAAGTCCCGCACATTCTTCCAAACCAAACATCAGGTTCATATTCTGAACAGCTTGTCCGGATGCGCCCTTCGTCAGGTTGTCCAATGCTGAATGGATCACCAGCATATCGTCCAGTTTTTCGAGTTGGATAATACACTTATTTGTATTCACCACCTGCTTCAGGAAAATGGGTTGATCACTGACTATCGTGAAAGGATGATCTGTATAAAAATTTTTATACAGATCGGTCAACTCGTTCCTATCCCGGGTGCATTTCACCTGTGAACTCACGAAGATTCCACGGGCAAAATCTCCGCGCCAGGGCACGAAATGAACACCGGGCATTGCGGTTGAAAATCCGGGTTGCAGCTGTGCCAAAGACTGATTTACTTCCGCGAGGTGCTGATGCGTTAATGTTTTATATGCCTGGATGTTGTTGACACGCCAGGAAAAATGAGCGGTAGTCGACAATCCCTGCCCGGCCCCGGTTGAACCCGTAATACCGGTAGTAAATATTTCCGTCAGCCATCCCTTTTTGGCAAGCGGCAGTAATCCCAGCTCAATGGCAGAAGCAAAGCAGCCGGGATTGGCAATATTTCTGGCCTTTTTAATTTCATCCCTGTTCAATTCCGGTAAACCATATACGAATGGATATGCATTT
>JAYVXJ010000680.1:0-4281 GCA_043785285.1 Chitinophagaceae bacterium | reverse complement strand
AAGGGATAAGCTGATTTATATTTGGAAATAATATTTTTATATGAAGAAAGCCATTTCCCTCTTTGTACTCCTTTCAGCCATTCTTACCATGTCTTTTTTACCCGTTAAGAAAATCAGCGTGATATTCTTTGGAGATTCCATTACGCAGATGGGCGTGCAGCCCCATGGATATGTTACGCTTACCGATAGTTTGTTGAATCCCAAAGGCGGCGGCAATTACGAAGTGTCCGGCGCTGGTATTAGTGGCAATAAAGTGTATGACCTTTATCTGCGGATGGACGACGACGTGATCAGCAAATCACCGGATATCGTGGTGGTATGGGTTGGTGTGAATGACGTATGGCATAAAAAAATGGGAACGGGTACCGATGCAGATAAATTTGAGAAGTTTTACCTGGCCATTATTAAAAAGCTGAAAGCAGCCCATGCGAAAGTGATCATCTGCACCCCTTCAACTATTGGTGAAAAAAATGATTATAGCAATGAGCAGGACGGCGATTTAAATAAATATTCAAATATCATTCGTAAAATTGCTGCTGATCAGAAGGTCGGATTGGTAGATCTGCGCAAGGAGTTTGAAGACTACGAAAAAGAACATAACTCCAATAATGTGGAAAAAGGAATTCTGACGGTTGATGGAGTTCATCTCAATGAACAGGGAAATCGCTTCGTGGCCAATCTGATGGCTGAAGTCATTAAAAAAGGTCATTGATTCGTGGGCTAATTACGCCATGCCCGAGAAGCCAGTACACCAACACAAAAACTAAAATGGTTCCCAGACAGCCCCTCCCCATTTATAGGCTGCAAATCCTCCTATCAATGTTTTTAACCAGTATCTCATAAAGAAGATTTTACTGGGTACATGAATATTATGGGTTCCTGGTCAAAAAGGATGCCTGGGCAAGTAGTTCGAAATTCTCCCTGAGAAAGTGGACTTTTTATTCTTTTATTCATCCCTGCGTTTTCCCACCTGGCGCATGATAGGCGATAGAAGGATTTGATGGATCCCAATAATTTCCGGAAACAACCAGCAGGCTGATCATCTTGATGCTGTTGTCGTAATAATCGAAGTCTTTTAATTTAAACTGCAGCAGGTAATCCCACATGGCGTTCAGCCAGTGTTGGTTTGCCGGGTTCACCATTGCGGCTACAGTAAATGGACCGATAAAACTCAACGCTTCATAATCCCGGCTATGAATATCAACTCCTTCCAGCGTATAGCCCGCTGAAATATTATCCGGATTATCAGAAGTGGTCTGCCGGATCCAGTGATTGATTTTATTCATCAATTCGGAAGAACGCTTGTCGCCGGTAATCAGGTAATCGGTGGCAATCCGCCAGGGAACGCGGCAGGCATTGTAATTATAACATCCGTCATAGCGTGATTCCAGATATCGGGGTTGTGCCGGACGGGCCGTATGGTTTATATGGGTAATGAAATCAGGAATCAGCCCTGCATCATTGCTATAGGTATTCTGCATCTGAAAGAATAGTTTGTAATTATGATCAACCACCTTATTCCACTGCGCATCGCCTGTAGCCAGTTCAAACAACTTGCAATGCAGGGGCATAAAATCAGACGACCGCATATCAAAATAATCTTCACTGTCAAATTCAACGGCATCACTGAGCAGGATGCTGTAGGAATCCCGGTTGATCTCATATTTCATTATCGAGTGGATCATATTGCGTGCAGCAGCGAGGTAATTGTATTTTCCTGATGAGCCCCATTGATCATGAGCCAATAGTAATGCATAGGCGATATCCATATCCCCATCCGTAGCTGAGGTTTGATCCTTATTCCGGCTGTCTGTAAATTGCGACCAGGCCATGAGTGGGGAATCAGGTTTGCTGGGATGCGCCAGCACATAGCGGTATAAGCTGTCAAATGTTCCCTGGGCTACCGGATCCGCTCCGGCCATCAGCGCAGTGATGAGCATGCCATATCCCTGTCCTTCGGAAACACTTTGCAACAGGGATCCTTCTTCCTCAAAAAATACATAAGCCTGATCTATCCCCGGGGAAGCATGGATATATTGTTTTTTCCAGCTTTGGTAGAAACGCAAAACCTGGGTATCCATTTTCTTCTGGGAGATGTGGTTGGGTTTGATGCAACCCACGTAATAAGAAACATGCTGGGGGAAAGGCCGTTTAACCATCTGGGAGAAGGATAGATTTGCCAGTAAAAGTAACACGAATAGGGTCGCACCGGATCTTGCCATATCTATTGAACGAATTTTCATTTACCGGATTGCTTACTGCAAGATTTGGGCCTCTTTATTTTTTCGACTCTACCGGTTAATTGTTTTGCTGCTGCTTTTCGGCCATTTGGTTAACTATTTTCTATATTTTGGTGAACTCCTTATCAGTGGCTAAGCCGGTCCTGATGACATTATAGTCGGCAGGTTTACCTGTCCAGTCGGGAGAACGCGACATCCACATGACTTCTGTAATCAGAGAGGATAAGGTGACAAATTGAATAGCGGTTGAAAACCAGTTTGTTGTAAATTGGCCTTCGGGAATCACCGTTCGTTTCTGATACAGGAACCGTCCGCTGGGGATCGTTATTTAATACAATAAACCCATGATAAAATTTTCTTCCGTTTTCTGTCACAGACTTTCTTTTTTTCTTTTTTTGCTGGCATTCACCAAAATATCCGTTGCACAGGTATTTCAGATGCCGGCTTATCCGCTGATCAGTCATGATCCTTATTTCAGTATCTGGTCATTCAGCGATACGGTAACCAGTACGACCACCAAACACTGGACGGGTGCCGGGCAGTCACTCCTGGCCAGTATTACCGTGGATGGAAAAAATTACCGGATCCTGGGGAAAGAAGCGGCACAGTATGAAACCATACTGCCTTCAGCCGAAGAAAAAGCCTATTCCGTAAAATATACAGAGGCCAAACCTTTAGGCAACTGGATGAACGAAGTATATAACGATACAATCTGGAAAACCGGAGAGGCCCCGTTTGGTGACAATGTAACCTTCGCTAAAACCAAGTGGATCAGTCCGGATCTATGGACACGCCGTGTTTTTCCTGCTGAAGGTTTCGGAAAAGGTAATGTTCTTTTAAAGATTAAACACGACGACCATGTGGAGGCTTTTTTAAATGGGGTAAAAATTTATTCACTGAACGGATGGGTAGACAAATATGTGTATGTGCCGGTACCTGATTCGCTGTTGAAGAAAACAGGGGAAGGAAATAATATATTGGCCGTTCATGTGGCCAATACAGCCGGGGGACAATGGCTGGATGCTGGTTTGGTGTGCAAAATAGAAGCGACAGATCAGGACCGGGTGGGGGAACAGAAAAAGGTAACGGTAACGGCTACCCGAACAGTATATGATGTTGTATGTGGTCCGGTGAATGTTTCTATACGTTTTATTTCGCCGCTGATAGTAAACGATCTGCAGGTATTGTCGCGCCCTGTTTCCTATATCTCTTTTCAGATCAGTTCCAATGATCAGAAACCACATCAGGCGCAGCTTCATTTCATTGCTTCGGCAAACCTGGCAGTAAACGTTCCAGGCCAGGAAGTAGTCAGCTCAAAACGTTTTACTGCTTCATTGAGTCTGTTGAAAGCCGGGACCAAAGATCAACCCGTGCTGGCTAAAAAAGGAGATGATCTCCGTATTGACTGGGGGTATCTGTATGTTGGGGTATCTAAAAAAGAACAGCCCGTTCAATCGATTGCCGGAAGGGAACTAAAAACGGACTTTCCAAAGGAAACCATCACCGGTAAACTCAAAAGTCATCTATTGTTGCTGGGATACGACGATCTGTATGCTATCCAGTATTTTCATAATAACCTGAAACCCTGGTGGAAACTCGAACGGGGAAGCAGCATAGAAAATGAAATGGATGCGGCACTGGCCCAGTATTCATCTATACTTAAAAAATGTGATAGTGCTGATCGGCAGGTTTATCAGGATGCATTGGCTGCCGGTGGAGAGAACTACGCTAAACTCTGCGTTGCGGCTTACCGGCAAAGTGTTTCTGCACATAAGCTGGTGAAAAGTCCGGAAGGCGATCTGCTCTTTCTTTCCAAAGAAAATTTCAGTAATGGCTGTATCAATACTGTCGATGTAACTTATCCCTCTGCGCCTTTATATCTGATGTACAATCCGGATCTGTTGAAAGGCATGCTCAATGGCATCTTTTATTTTTGTGAAAGCGGTCGTTATGCAAAACCTTATGCGGCTCATGATCTGGGGACCTATCCGCTGGCAAACGGAGAGATTTATGGAGAAGGAATGCCCGTGGAAGAATCCGG
>JAYVXJ010000679.1:0-4299 GCA_043785285.1 Chitinophagaceae bacterium | reverse complement strand
CCGGCAATATCCTGTGTGGCCAAATATTGTTTGGCCGTTAAAAACCCACCAGGCAGCCGCAACCGGATCATGAAAGAAAATAATCTTTCAAGCTTTTTTTCGGCTCTTTCTTCCCGGCGATCCCGGTCATCCTGCAGATACATGCCATGAAACTTCACCAGTGCTTTATCGCCGTCGCTGATGGCTCCGGTTACTTCATCTGCCAATCCTTCTTTAATGGTGCCACGCAGACCATCACTTGCCTGTTTGATTTTTTCTATTATGGAGAGATTGTTTTCACTCATGCTTTGGTTGTTGGTCATTAATTTACGAAGTAAACATTTTTACTTTTTACTTCAATACACGTCTTTCAGATATCTTCCGGATGCTTTCAATTGGTTGAAGAAGGATTCTGCATCTTCCGTTTTTCCGGAGTTGCGGATGATCTCCAGGATTGTTTTTTCCACATCTTCACTCATTTTTTTCGCACCGCAGATATACACGGTAGCGCCGGATTGCAACCAGTTATAGAATTCATCTCCATGCTTTTTTATTTTATCCTGCACGTATACTTTTTCCTGCTGATCGCGGGAGAATGCCAGATCCAGTTTATGCAGTATACCGTTTTCAAGCCACTGTTGCAGTTCCGTCTGGTATAGAAAATCAGAGGTAAAATGCTGGTCTCCGAAAAACAGCCAGTTGCGTCCAGCTGCTCCGGTTGCATCGCGTTCGGCGAGAAATGCGCGGAAAGGAGCAATGCCGGTACCAGGTCCGATCATAATCACATCCTTATCTTCTTCCGGCAACCTGAACTGATCGTTGTGGTGAACATAGAAATCAATGGTATCGCCGGGTTTCAATGCACAAAGATGATCTGAGCATAATCCGTATTTCTGTTCTTCTGAGATGGAAAATGCATCGCGACCTACCGTTAAATGAATTTCACCATCAAATTTTTCCAAAGAAGAAGCGATAGAATACAGCCTTGGTGTTGTGGGCTCTAACTGCTGAATGAATGCTTCAAATTGTGCGGCGTCTATTACCGGATGATGGGTTAATAAGTCCAGCAGTCCGGTTTTTACTAACGGCACTTCTTTTTGAATATGAGCAGCGTATTTGGAGATCACCCGCTCAGGCAGGTAAACAATATTCAGTTTTTTATGCAGCAGTTCATATGCCGAGCAGGTTTCATCGCGGTGCACAAAGCTGATTTCCGGATCGATGCCTGTACGTTCAATGATGGCTTTTACCAGGTGTTCCGGATTGTGCGGAACAATGCCAATGGAGTCGCCTGATTTATAGTGAATTTCTTCTGCAGCTATCTCAATATGGTGCGTCTGTTTTGCAGATCCCCGGTCGTTCAGGTTGATATTGGTAAGGATCTTCCCATGATAAATCTTTTTTCCGGATGTTTTTTTACTTGTTTTCAGTACCGGAATACGTATCGCCTGCGAGCCATTTAATTTCTGAAGAACGCCATTAAACCAGCTCTGGGCATCGGTTTCATAATCCACGTCGCAGCGTTGAATAGCTATAATGCGTTCTGCACCGAGGTGGGTCAATTGATTGTCTACGTCTTCGCCGGCTTTGCAAAACATCGGATAAGAAGTATCCCCCAGTGCCAGCACACCATATTTTAATTTGGGTAGTTTGAATCCGTTCTGGTGAATATGATCATAGAACTTTTTTGCAGAGGAGGGAGGTTCGCCTTCTCCCTGAGTGCTGATCACCGTTAGGAAATATTCCTCTTTGGGCAGATCGGCCAGGCGATACTGATCCAGGCTGACCACTTTGGTTTGAATGCCTTCCTGTTTTGCCCTGGCTGCAAATACACTGGCGACTTTTTTGGAGTTACCGGATTCGGTTCCGTAGGCGATGGTGATCTTCTTGCCATTTGCTATGGGTTTGGTAACTGCGGTTACTTCTTCCGGAGTTTTAGAAATAACCCCTTCCAGAAAGCCTTTCAGCCAGATCAGATCCGGTCTGTCTAAAGAAGTGATCAATTCCTGTATCTGCTTATTTTTTTCTGCTGATATCATGCTCTTTCCTCCTGTTGCAATGTTTTTTTGATGGGTTTAAAATAGAGTTCTTCCGTTTCGTTATTGGGCTTCCACCGGAATTGCTCATGCAATCCGGCTACTTTCCCTATAATGATAATGGTGGGTGAAATATAATTTCGCTTCTGTATCCGGTCTGCGAATTGGTTCAAAGGACAGCTGAAGACGGTCTGCAGGGGCGTTGTAGCCTGTTCAATGACCGCAATATGCCGGTCTGCTTTCACTCCGTTCCGGATGAGGTTGTCTACGAGTTCATCGGATGTATCGCCGGACATATAAAATACCAGTGTGTCTTCGGTTGTTGCCAGGTCTTTCCAATAATCAGGTTGAATGAGCCCTGTTTTGTGAAGCGTGAGAAACCGGACGGCAGTTGCGTGGTTTCTGGCAGTGAGTGGAATGCCGGCATACGCTGCGGCACCGCAGGCAGCAGTGATGCCCGGAACGATTTCGTATGGGATCTGGTATTTATTTAAAGCCTGCAATTCGTCCAGCAGATTAGAAAAAACAGAAACATCCCCACCTTTCAGTCGCACCACCTTCTTTCCCTGCAACGCATATTCTACCAATAATTCGTTGATGATATGCTGTGGGGTTGATCCCTCTTTAAATCGTTGTTTGCCGGCATGTAAAACCAGGGCATTCTTGTTTACATATTTTTCCAGGATCACTTCGCTAACGAGGCGGTCAGTGATCACCACTTCCGCTTCGCGTAAATGACGAACCGTTTTTAATGTGATCAGCTCCGGATCTCCTGGTCCTGCTCCGGCAATAATCAGTTTTTGCAGGTTTTTGTTTTGACTCATCCCGATGGATTAAAAATTTAAAATTTATTCCTGTATCATGCAGGCTCCCACCGTTACATTACTTGTTTCATCTATCAGTATCAGCCCGCCATTCGCCCGCAGATCTTTATACAGATCATAGGCGAGGGGGGAAGCTGTTTTTATTTTTGCTCTCACGATATCATTGAGCTCGGCTTTTTCAACGCCTTCCTGTTTTTCCAGGGAGTTTACATCGAGTTTGTATTCAATTTCCCTGACGACGGATTTAACGCGGCGGCTGTTGTGTTGCAGCAGGTATTTGTTGCCTGCACGCAGCGGCTTGCTGTCCATCCAGCAGAGCAGCACTTCCAATTCCTGACCGAGTTGGGGTGGATGATCTTTTTTCACCAACACGTCCCCGCGACTGATATCAATATCATCTTCCAGGTGAAGGATCACACTTTGTCCCGCTACCGCTTCATCCACATCCTGCTGGTTTCTTTCGATCCTTGTGAGCCGGGTATTTATACCTGCAGGCAGAATGATGATTTCGTCTCCTTTGCGGTAGGTGCCGCTGATAATTTTCCCTGCATACCCCCGATAATCGTGCAGTCTCTCGCTCTGGGGACGGATCACATATTGCACAAACATGCGGGCATGGGTGAGGTTGATATCAGAAGCAATGGAGGTGGTTTCCAGTATTTCCAGCAAAGGATGTCCTTCGTACCAGGGCATATTTGCTGACCGGTCTACAATGTTGTCGCCATTCAATGCGCTGATGGGTAAATACTGAATATTCTTTAATCCGAGTGAACGGGCAAAAGAAGCGTATTCTATCAAAATATTATTGTAGACATCCTGAGAGAATTCCACCAGATCCATTTTGTTGATAGCCACCACTACGTGGGGCATATTTAGTAAAGAGGCGATGATGGAATGTCTGCGGGTTTGTTCCACAATGCCGTTCCGGGCATCTATCAGGATGATCATCAACTGGGCATTGGAGGCGCCGGTAACCATATTCCGGGTGTACTGGGTATGTCCGGGTGCATCTGCAATAATGAACTTGCGTTTAGGCGTGGAAAAATATTTATACGCAACATCAATGGTGATCCCCTGTTCCCTTTCCGCACGGAGTCCATCCGTCAGGAGGGCCAGGTCGATTGATCCTGCGTCTTTATTCTTGCTTTGTTTTTCCAGCGCTTCCAACTGATCGGTGAGAATACTTTTACTGTCGAATAACAAACGCCCGATGAGGGTGCTTTTGCCATCGTCCACACTTCCTGCTGTTATAAATCGTAAAAGATCCATGTTATGATAATCAAATTTTAAAAATAGCCGTTCTTTTTTCTGTCTTCCATTGCCGCTTCCGATAGTCTGTCGTCAATCCTTGTTTCCCCGCGTTCGCTGGTGCGGGTGGCCGTGATCTCGTTAATAATATCGTTTACGGTGGATGCACTTGATTCCACAGCCGCCGTGCAGGACATATCACCCACGGTACG
>JAYVXJ010000678.1:0-4333 GCA_043785285.1 Chitinophagaceae bacterium | reverse complement strand
AAAGCTGAAATTTAATTCCTACCAGGTTCTTGAACTCCTGCAATCCGGAAGATTGGTTACTCATAGCGCGAAATTAAAATTCGTTCAACAAATCAAGCAGGATATAATAAAAAATCAAAAGAATTAACCAAAATCGTTGATTTTTTAATAAATTAATTCCTTTTGTTTTATTTTCTTTAATATTATTCATTAACTTCGCCCTCCTGTATTTCGCGTGATTCAATTGAGCAACCATATTATCGTTATACCCGCAATTACCCGCACCATCGGTGGTACGATCATTATTTCCACCACTACCCTGTAAAGGGTCGTACAGCTACCTATTTCCATTGGGCTATTGCTGCATACCCGGAAGCAGCTTATTGGGTGTACTTTTTCTTTATAAAAAAAATATTCATGCAGGTTCTTAAGTTCGGCGGCTCCTCTGTAGCCAATGCCGGGAATATCAGCAAAACTATTCAGGTGATTCGCCATGCGATCCAAAAAGAAAGCAGCATAGTAGTGGTTTCAGCTTTAGGCGGAATGACGGATACTTTATTACAATGTGGTAACGCTGCATCCCTGGGAGATGAGTCTTATAGGGATTCCCTCAAGCTGATAGAACAACGCCATCTCGATGCCGTCCGGCTGCTCATCCCGGTTGCCAGTCAGAGCGGTATACTCAGTATGGTAAAAAAAACCTGCAACGAACTGGAAGATATCTTCAAAGGTATTTTTTTGTTGCGCGAACTTTCGGCCCGCACCAGGGATTGTGTGGTAAGTTTCGGAGAGTTGTTATCCTCCCGTATCCTGTCTGCCAGCCTGAGTAGTCAGGGTGTGGAGAATACCTGGAAAGATTCGCGTGAACTCATCATTACGGATTCCAGGCATGGCCATGCGCAGGTGGATTTCCGCGCTACGAAGAAAAAGATGAATGACTATTTTCAATCTTCTCCCCCTTTCCTGTTGGTGGTTCCGGGCTTTATTGCTGCGGATTCACAAGGAGTAACAACAACGCTGGGCCGCGGAGGCTCAGATTATACAGCAGCGATTTATGGCAGTGTGCTGGGTGCCGGTGGCATTGAGATCTGGACCGATGTTTCCGGGTTGATGACTGCCGACCCACGTCTGGTGAGTCACGCACGGGTAATACCCAATATTTCCTACCAGGAAGCGATGGAACTTTCCCACTTCGGGGCCAAAGTGATTTACCCTCCAACACTTCAACCTCTGATGAATAAAGGTATTCCGGTACGGGTGAAAAATACGTTTGCACCAGCGGATCCGGGAACACTGATAGAAAAAGTTTCCCGTCGCACCGGCAGCAGCATCCGCGGCATTTCCAGTATCAACAAAATTGCACTGCTGAGTCTGGAAGGAAGTGGAATGATCGGCATTCCCGGATTTTCAAAACGATTATTCGAAGCTTTATCGGGGCATCAAATTAATGTGATCCTGATTACGCAGGCTTCTTCCGAACATTCCATCTGTGTAGGCGTGGACGCAGTTCAGGCTTCCCTTGCAAAATCGGCTATTGATGACGCCTTTTCCACCGAGATTCATAACGGTGATGTACAGCCGCTAATCGTAGAGCAGGAATTGGCCATAGTTGCGCTGGTTGGGGATAATATGAAAAGCCATCCCGGCATCAGCGGAAAATTATTTGGCGTACTAGGCAGGAATGGGATCAACGTGCGCGCCATTGCCCAGGGATCTTCCGAAAGAAACATTTCTGCCGTCATCTCCACGAAAGATGTAAAGAAAGCCGTCAACGTACTTCACGAAGAATTTTTTGAAGCTACGTATAAACAACTGAATCTTTTTATAGCCGGTACTGGCAATGTGGGAAAAAGATTGATTCAGCAGTTGCACCAGCAGCATGGTTACCTGTTTGACCAGCTTCGGTTACAGGTACGCGTTACCGGTGTGGCCAACAGTCGCCGGATGCTGGTAAATGAAGAGGGCATTGATCTGAACCATTGGCAGGAATTGCTGGAGCAGGGAGCGACGATGAACCTGCGCCAATTTGAAGAGATCATTCATTCCAAGAATCTGCGTAATTCTGTATTTGTAGATGTAACGGCCAACAAGGAAGTGGGAACCAGCTATGAGCGTCTTTTGCAGAAAAGTGTTGCTGTAGTGGCCTGTAATAAGATTGCCTGTTCATCCCCCTATGCCTATTATCGTAAGCTGAAAGATCTTTCAAAAGAGTTCAATGCTGCGTTTTATTTTGAAACGAATGTAGGTGCCGGCCTGCCGGTGATCGGCACGCTGAACGATCTTTTAAGAAGCGGAGACAAGATCCGCAAAATAGAAGCAGTACTCAGCGGAACCCTGAACTTTGTATTCAATCAGTACGATGGTAAAACGCCATTTGCGAAAGTAGTGAAACAAGCACAGGACGAGGGCTATACGGAACCTGATCCACGCCTGGACCTGAGTGGCACGGATGTGATGCGCAAAATCATGATCCTCGCCCGCGAAGCCGGAAACGTGATTGAAATGGATGATATAAGCAATCAGGTATTTCTTCCTGCTTCCTGCAAGGAAGGTTCAGTGGCGGATTTTTATAAAGCCATGGAAAAAGAGGAAGCCCATTTTAAAAAATTATATGTAGCTGCGGCAGGGGAAGGTAAAAAGCTGAAATTCGTTGCCACATATGAAAATGGTAAAGCATCGGTTGGTCTGCAGCATATTGATCCGGCCCATGATTTTTATCATTTATATGGAAAGGATAATATTGTGGTTTTTTATACTGACCGGTATCCGGAACAACCGCTGGTGATAAAAGGTGCAGGTGCCGGAGCAGAAGTGACCGCTTCCGGAGTGTTTGCCGATATCATCCGTGCGGCCAGTGCCTGAGTCGACAGCTATTATATCATGAAAGAGATTACCATACATTCACCAGGTACTGTTGCCAATCTGGTTTGCGGATTTGATGTGCTGGGTCTTTGCCTTACAGAGCCCTATGATATCATGACCGTGCGACTACTGGATAAAAGAGAAGTGATCATCCGCACAACGGATAACTATCCATTGCCCACTGATCCGGCACAGAACACGGCCGGAGCGCCTTTGCTGGAAATGATCGCAGGGCTTGAGCAGGATGCAGGTTTTGAAGTAATCATCAATAAACAGATTAAACCGGGAAGTGGCATTGGTTCCAGTGCAGCCAGCGCTGCCGGTGCCGTTGTGGCCGCCAACGAATTGCTCGGGAATATTTTTTCGAAAGAAGACCTGGTGCGGTTTGCGATGTTTGGCGAAAAAGTAGCATCAGGCGTAAAGCATGCAGATAATATTGCACCCTGCATTTATGGAGGTGTTACCCTGATACGCTCCATCTTTCCACTGGATATTATTCCAATCCCAACGCCTTCTTTGTTTGTTACCGTTGTGCATCCGCAGATAGAAGTGCGCACATCAGATGCCCGGCAGATCCTTCGTAAAGAAGTTTTGCTGAAGGACGCTATCCGGCAATGGGGGAATATTGCGGGTTTGGTAGCCGGACTTATGAAGAACGATTATGATCTCATTGGCCGGTCGCTCGAAGACGTGATCATTGAACCTGTTCGCTCCATCCTGATCCCCGGATTTCATGAGATAAAAAGAGATTGCAAGGCCGCAGGAGCCATTGGTGGCGGTATTTCCGGCTCAGGCCCCTCTGTATTCATGCTCAGCAGAAATGAAGAAACAGCGATTGCCGTGGAACAGGTAATGAAATCGGTGTATGACCGGATCGGATTAAATTATCATACCTATGTAACCACGATCAATCAGCAGGGTGTGAAATGTTTTGTGTAATTATTCTTTAAACAGCGATATGCTTTTTTATAATCTCAATAAGCATTCAGAAAAAGTGGATTTCCGTACCGCAACCATTCAGGGACTCGGTACGGACATGGGTTTGTATTTTCCGGAGCGCATGGCTGAATTCCCAAAAGAATGGATCTCGGGAATCAATGATTATTCCAATGAAGAGATTGCTTTTACGGTGATCAGTCCCTATGTTGGGGATACGATTCCAGCAGTTGTGCTGAAAAAAATAGTCGCCGAAACCATTGCTTTTAATATTCCACTCGTACCCGTATCGGAAAATATTTCATCCCTGGAATTATTTCACGGACCAACACTGGCTTTCAAGGATGTTGGCGCGCGGTTCATGAGTCGCTGCCTGGGTTATTTCATGAAGGGAAATGCACAACCCGTAACCGTGCTGGTGGCTACTTCGGGCGACACGGGCGGCGCCGTGGCCAATGGATTTTTTGATGTGGATGGAGTGCGCGTAGTGATCCTGTATCCTTCCGGCAAAGTGAGTAGCGTACAGGAACTTCAGTTAACGACACCCGGAAAAAAT
>JAYVXJ010000677.1:0-4339 GCA_043785285.1 Chitinophagaceae bacterium | reverse complement strand
TTCAGGTCATTATGCTGCGTCAACACATCTGTTTGCGCATAACCCAATCCGTTTCTCAATAAAAAAACGATGCCCAGTACTGCCCACCACGTAAATTTTCTCATACCCTTTTTTGAATTTGAGTCAACTAATTCCAATGTCCGTTATTACACTGACAATAACCGTTTAGCAAATCAGGAATTGGTTAAGGAACGACCGCAAAGGATAAAAGGGAATTAGCAGGGCATTAATAGGTATGGGATAGTGCGGCTGGGGTGATTTAAGAGGGATAAAAATAGAACGTTTTTTTTGTAACTCCAAGCATTCCTTCCGGGATTTCAAACCCGTTTCGCCAAACCACGCCTGTTCCAGATTTAGACGGATAGCCAGGCCGCCCCGAACGTTCTATAAAATACCTAATTTTAGGCCATCTTACTACGATCATGAAAAATAACAAAAAGCTACTTCCAACCTGTACTATATGAATAAAAAAATAATTATTTATGCTGGTATTGGTTTGTTGGTAACTGCCGGAATTGCGGCCACCCATGTTCCTGGAGAAAAATCCGAATGGAAAAATCTCAAAGTGATCCCAAAAAATACAGATGAGGATCAATTGGAGCGGATAATGAACGGGTACAGCAAGCAGCTGGGCGTAACCTGTAGTTATTGTCATCCGGATACAAAACCCGATATTTTTCCCAGAAGGGTTGATTTTGCCAGTGAAGAAAAACCGGAAAAGCAGATCGCCAGAAAAATGATGCGTATGACCGACAAAATCAATAAAAAATATTTCGGCTACAAAAACAAGTATGATTTTGAATCTTTGAAGACTTCGGTTATATCCTGCAATACCTGCCATCGCGGGCTGAAAAAGCCCTCCAACATCCGATTGTTTTTTTAATATTACCGGAAGGAATAAACACGCGCCGGGATTTATGAAAATCCTGCTGAATGAGCCGTGCAAAGGCCTTATAGCGCCGGCCCGGAGGGATTTTAGTATTTATTGTTTAGCAAATTTCTGCTGGTATAATTTAGAAGTTGTTTTAATCGTAATGATATACATGCCCTGCGCAAGGGATGCGGTGTTTAACTTAACGCTGGTCTGGCCGCCGGCATAATGGATATTATTTATGGCTTTCCCTGCAACATCAAAAACAGTTACTTCCAGTATCGGATCTCTATGGGAAGTAATATTTACATATGCGCTTGCAGGATTAGGATAAACGTCCGGCCCTTCCTGTTCATCAAAATTTACCGAGATGACAGGTGTAAAATAGGA
The DNA here is from genome assembly GCA_043785285.1 of Chitinophagaceae bacterium. Taxonomy (GTDB): domain Bacteria; phylum Bacteroidota; class Bacteroidia; order Chitinophagales; family Chitinophagaceae; genus Puia. The sequence continues at coordinate 3,078 of JAYVXJ010000677.1, read as the reverse complement.
TCCCCCATCCGTATCCAACTCCTTCAGCCGGTAATAATTTATTCCGGTGGCCGGCTGGTTATCATTGACTGAATAGTATTGCGGGGTTTCACTTTCTCCAACCGCTTTTATTTTCTCAATGGCTTGAAAACCGGTATTGCCAACACTTCTTTGCACCTCAAAGTGATCGACATGCTGTTCCATAGAAGTGGCCCAGGAAATCAGTACATGATCCTGGTTAACACTTTTGGCGGAAAAGCTGAGGAGCCTGATGGGTAAGGTGCTGCTTCCGGCAACAGTGAAATTATCTATTTTCCCGGTTGACAATTTTGTATTATCTGCACTGGTTATAGCCATGCCATAATGGGGGGCATTGGTTGGATCGGTACCGAACTGCAAATCAACAGGACCGCCAACCAGGGTCCAACTGATGCCATCCGTTGATGTATAAGCGCTGTAATAAGTACCCAATTTGCTTAATTTAAACCAGTAAGGCAATGGATGGCCGGATAGGGTAGTTTTAGTGGTTGCCCCTCCCGGAACATCGCGGTATTCAAATACGATGTTGTTCCCGTTGCTAACCGAGGCGATATAAGCGAACCGGGAAGTATTACTCAGACTGTCCCTGATCAGGATGCCCAACTTATTGGAAGCTGAGATCTGATCCTGCAACGTTACGCGCCCGTAAACCTCATAGTCGGCAATATCGTTGCTGGTATAAACAAACTGAAATTCGTCCGACACAGCTCCGATATCGGTTCCGGATCCTGAAAGCGTATATACACTGCCGGTCTTGCAAACGGAACCGGCCACCCCAATATCACCCAGGTCAACATTGTAATATCGTACCGGAAGTTGATCGCATGAATTTGAAGAGCAACCGGACGGCGAGAAAGAACCCGGACTGACCGTACTGTTGTCCGTAGCGCAAGCCGCCTGAACAGTATAATAATACAAAGTGCCGCAGCTTAAAGCGGTAAGGGTAATGGAATTCGTGTTTGATGTTTTACTGATCCAACTGCTGGAAAGATCGGGTCTGTATTTAATTATATACTGATTGGCACCCGTAACTGCATTCCAGCTTATTTGTTCCGAGTTCGGGGTGAGGTTGGCTGCACTAAGCCCGGTAGGCGTTGGGCAGGAACTGGCGGGATTGCCAAATACCTGAAAATCAAAAATGGAATAACCATAACCAGTTCCTCTTTTTATTCCCTGCATACGTACATATTTTCCTGAGCAGGCACCATTAAATTCAGTGTTTGTTGAAGCATTTCCTCTTACGGTATCAACAGTAGTCCAGGTTACAGCATCTTCAGAAACCTGTAAATCAAAATCCTTCCCATATGCAGTCTCCCATTTTATAGCCATTTTGCAGATATCATACCGTGCACTGAGATCAATATAAATATATTGGAGATCGGAAAAATCACTGGACCAGCGTGTGCCTGAGTTCCCGTCATTTGCAAAAGTTGGCTGACAACAACCAACATCTACAGGCACTCCGGAGGAAGCAAAAGCCGGTTTTCCAAGTGCCACATCAGTAACGCAGCTGGTATTTGTTTTCAATCCATACACCAAAAGATAGTTTTTATTCCCTGGAATGTACACTTTACCCAATGCGACGGTCGGACAGGACATCTTATTAAAAACACTTATGTTATCAACCCCACTCATGTCTGAATTCCATAATTCCTTAGTCACATCACTGGCATTCACTGCGTGCAGGATTCCGTGGCAGTCACTACCATTGGCATTGCAACCATTCTGAGCATGGTAGGCCCACAATATTCCTGTTGACGGATCCGCGCCATTAGAAGATACCGATAAATAGCCTCCCGAACCTCCGTTAGGACCTACTATGCCGGTATTCGGAATAGACGCGCCTAATCCACTGCTGATTACAGGATAAGCCATCAACGAACTATTTTCCGAAAATTGATAGGCAAAGGGTGTAGTACCACCGAAGTAGGCAAAGGAAGAATGCATCGTTGCCCCATCATGAACAAAAACGGTTTGCTGCACATTATTTTTGGTTGCATCAAATCCGCCCAGATTATTCTTGTTCATTACATATATCGTGTCATCCTTGCAGCCAGTCATCGCCAGATTGGTCTTCGGAATCAGCATCACCTGGGTTCCAAAATCCTTGTCCGCATCATTTAATGCCAGATAAGTAAAAGGAGTGAAAAAACTGGCAACAGTTAAGTTAGGGGTCAATTCAATTACACTTTCTCCACGATTTGCCAAAACAGCGGGCGAAGTAGTATATGTATTAAATTCTGTGCTGCTACCAGATTCACTCAGGGAATTGCCGGTTGTTAAATATAGATTGCCGTTTTCATCTACCGCAGGAGCAGACCCGCTCATCCAGCTACCACCTCTTCCGTCATTTGGAGTTGCATTGAAGGCATGTAGCAGGGTCAGGTTACTCGTATTATAACTTAAAACCCAGCCGTGGCTCGGATTAAAATCACAATGGGCAGCAAAGGTGACATACAAAACAGCATTAGAAAGCACCAGACCGGCACGGTTGAATTGTCGACGGGGTTCAAATGTAATTTGACCAGCATTGTTTCCGTCTCCTGTTCCTCCGATAGTAGCGGTAATTTCTACCGGACTATACGATTTTTCAATTCCGGTGGCTATATCGATCGCATGCAGGTATTGGTGGAATCCCGTTTTTGTATAATTATATTCGTCTTTGTGGCCTGGAATAAAATTGTGGTTGTCAATAAGACCATCAGCGGGATTAACAATCTTGGTAACAAAATACATTATTCCACCTGCTGTATCGATAACCGGTGTACCAACGATTCCTATATTTCCTGGAAAGTCCGGATAGCCACCACTACATAAACTGGGATGCATATCCGAACTGGCTGCGGGCCGGCAATTAGCACAATCGGGGCCAGATACAGAAATCTTATTGGTATAGTTCTGTGACCAGTATGCCCCACCACTTGCATCGGCATCAAAGGCATAAATCGTATTGCTTAGCGTAGCCACATATACCACGTTTTTAAACCCTTTGGTTGGAATATCAACATGAAGCACAACCAATGGCTGCGCCATTATTCTATCATCAGTCAGTTGACTGAA